>JAUXXK010000113.1 GCA_030681145.1 Methanobacteriaceae archaeon
TAACCCCAATAGCCATATTAGGAGAAATAACAGCTTTTACATTGTTTTTAGAAACTGAATCTTTAATTTCAGCCAGTTGTTCTTCTGAAAAACCAGTAGTACCTACTATCAGACCTACACCACTACTAGCCGTGGTTTTTATGGTTTTTATGGCTGCAGTGGCTATTGTAAAGTCCACCAGGACTTGGGCCCTACTTTCCTTTAGTGCTTTAGCTAAATTTTCTGCTGAGGTAATTTTTACACCGAGCGGACCTACCCCTATTGCTTCACCCACATCTTTACCTTCCAAAGGACTATGGGGAGCTTCTATAGCTGCTACTACTTCCATATCGTCTTGTTGTAGAATGGTTTTTATTATTTTAGAACCCATTCTTCCACATGCACCGGTTACTGCCACTTTTATCATTTTATCACTCCAATGAAAATTAGTAAAATTGATATTTTTGCCATTAATCATAGTATAATAACTGATATTTGACTAATTTATTTAATAGCTATTTTATATAGATATTCTATAATTGTTTTTTTAATTGTATTAAAATTTAATTATCTCATAATATACTTAAAAAGTTTATTATAGGGAAATATAATAGCAAAATTTTAATTAGATTCTTTTAATACGATTAAAATTTTGTATATTAATATTTTAGTTCTTAAAATATGTTTAAATTAAAATCTTTAGATTAAAAGTAAAAAACCAGGAAATTGTATTTTAAAATAAATAAAAATACTTCTGAATAAAAAGAATAAAAAAAATGATTAATCTAGATTAAAGAGAGATCCTTTAAAACTAACGAAATTTTTTCTTTACTTTCTTCTTTTAATGGAGCCAAAGGCATTCTAACAGGGCCAGCAGGCCTTCCCATTAAATTTAAACACTCTTTAGTAGGTACTGGATTACTTTCCACAAATAGTACTTTCATAAGTTCATATAATTCATAATGAGTTTGAGCTGCTTTATCAAAGTTCCCTTCTAATGCATAATTAACCATTTGACTCATTTTAGATGGAGTAACATTAGCAATCACAGAAATAACTCCTTTAGCCCCCATAGACATCATGGGAAGAGTCAAATTGTCATTTCCAGAAAGAATATTGAATTCATTTTCTAACCCTAAATCCATGAGTTTTTTCTGAATCAGGGATACTTTATCCAGATCCGGGCTAGCCTCTTTAAGTGCCACTATATTTTTTAATCCTGCAATTTTACCAATTGATTCAACATCAATGTCGGTTCCCGTACGAGAAGGAACATTATAGACTATTATTGGAATATTGACAGATTCTGCAAGCAATTTATAGTGTTCTACAAGACCATGGGGCTGAGGTTTGTTATAATAAGGAGTGATAACCAGAGCAGCATCGGCTCCTGCATTTTCAGCATATTTTATTAAACTTAAGGCTTCTTTGGTAGAATTACTTCCTGCACCAGCAATGGTTTTAACTCTTCCATTCACCTCATCAATAAGAATATCTATCATGTTCTGCTGCTCTTTGTGAGTAATTGTAGCAGATTCACCAGTAGTTCCAGCAGTTAAGATCCCATCCACACCATTTTCTATTAAATAATTTATGTTTTGACGCATGCCTTCTTCATCTAACTCACCATTAGAGGTAAATGGAGTCACCATAGCCACAATAGTACCTTCAAAAATCATTCAAGACACTCCTTACAAGTTCATAAGCTTTTTCACCATCATCCCATTCTACAAAAATTACAACCGATGTCTGTGAAGATGATATTTCCACAATATTTAAATTGTTTTTTCTTAGAGGTTCAGTAATTTCAGATATGATTCCTGGAGTATCAATAAAATCAGGGCTGGCAATGCTAATCATGGCAATTTCCCTTCCAATTGAAAGAGAACTCAAATTATTATTTTTCACCACTACTTCATGCATTAAACGGTGCGCATCATCTGCAAATTTTTTGTTGACAAATACCGTGATTGAATTTTGACCTGTGGAAATTCCATAAATATTTATCTTATTTTCAGCCAGTATTTGCGTTAATTCTGATAAAACTCCAGATTTATTCAGAATTTCCTCCCCAACCACAGCTATAACTGAAATAGGATCCGGGCTAATATTTGTTGTTTTGATCATATCATTTTTGGAGGGACCTATAATTTGAGTTCCATTGACAGAAAGATCACCATGCTCAAATCCAATGATTTTAGCATTAATTTTAGGATCTTTATATTTAAGCGCATGAGGATGGAGAACTTGAGCCCCATGAGTAGCTAAATCTCTCATTTCTTCAACGGAAATTTTATCTAATTTTTGAGCACTCTGAAGCTTGTTAGGATCTGTAGACATTACCCCACCAACATCAGTCACTATGATAACATCATCAGCATTCAGACAGTGTCCCAAAAGAAAGGCGGTTATATCGCTTCCCCCCCTCCCCAAAGTAGTTATATAACCTTCAGGGTCTTTTCCCAGGAACCCGCAGACAACAGGAATAATTCCCTGATCCACCATTTTCATAAGTTCCTTTGATTTATCCTCTGTAGCTTTAAAATCTACTTTAGCACATAAAAGATTATTATCAGTTATGATAGGCCAGTGGTTCATATAAGGATCCAAATATTCTGATTTCACACCAATTGTTTCAATTGCAGATGAAAATATGCGTACGCTTGTCATTTCACCCATAGAAACAATTTCAGCCAGTTGTTTTTCAGTAATGGTGTCCTCCATAGTTTCATCAACTATGTGCAGCAGTTCATCAGTGGTCTTATTTATGGCAGAAACGACTACCACAACTTTTTTTCCCTTCATGTACTCATTTACCACTGCTTGAGCTGCTTTCTTTATCCTTTTACCATTTCCTATGGATGTTCCTCCAAATTTGACCACTATTAATTCCATTAACCTTCACAACCTTTGTGACTAATAAAAAATATTGTAAGAATCATTTAAAATTGTAATATAGATATTAATTCAAAAATTTATATTATAAAATATTTAATGTTTAAAAACCAAGAAAAATGGTTAAATAAATTTTAATATTAATATTCATTTTAACAGCTTAATTTTTAACTAGCATTGCTAATTATATATCAATAGCCGTTTTAAGATAATAAATTTAAAATATTAGGGTAGTTAATAATTATTTGATATCAATTAAAGATTAATTTTAAGCAAATAACATTAACCTAATTTATCACCATTTATGCTTGACGTAAATCGTTTCTAACCAAACGGGTAACGTATCCCGCTATTTTGTTCCTTAAGTGTTTGGTACTTACAGTTGAAAATTCTTGTACTAACCTCTTATTTTCATCAAAGTCAGTTGTGAATTTACCCTGGTGAGTTTCAATTAATTCTCTAGAAATTCTTTTTACATGTGAAGTTCTTATATTTCCCATTTTATTTCCTCCTAAGTAATTGTTCCTGTTCATTTTTATTAATATCTGTCAAAATTTTCATTATTTGACTGAGCATATCTTCATCAATTTGAAATTCTCTGGCAATTTTGCGAGTTTTTTCATGTATATGTTGTTCTCGTTTCTTATCTTGAATTTCCATGCCTAAAGTAATTTTGGCATTGATTATTTTTTGTGCCAGAGCAGTTCGTTTGCTGATTAAAGTAATTATCTCATTATCAATAATATCAATCTTTTCTCTTGATTCTTGAAGAAGTTTCATTGCTTGAGATTCATCCATTATATCACCCTGGTTCCCATATTATCAACTTCCGTAGCAATAACTCTCCCAGGATAAGTATTTAAAGCATCAAAAACTTCATCCTGATATTCATCGTTTACCACGGTCACAAACGACGGGCCAGTTCCAGATAATCCTGATGCTAACGCACCAGCCTCTAAAGCATCCAGAGCAATGTTAGGATCAAATCCAAGGGATGCACAATACAGTATTCCGTTTAAAGTAAGAGCTTCGTAGATATCTCCCTGAACTGCCTTTTTAAATGCAGTTTCTACCAGTTGAGACAGAAGCTTCATCCTATTAACATTGGATTGTGCGGTCAGTGACTTTCTGTCAGGCATATATATTAATATGTTTTGTTTTTCCATTTCCATTTTCTTTATAATTTTCCTTTGATAGTTATCAGTTATAGTTAATCCTCCAAAATATGAGGCTGTGGCATCGTCAAATGCTCCAGTAATAGTAACACCTGATTCTAAAGAAGCATCAATTGCAGTGTTAATAATTTCCATGTCATTCATTGGTTTTAAATTGAATTCTTCGGCAATTAAATTAGAAACTCCCATAACCACCGCATTAGAAGTTGCACTACTACTAGAAAGGCCCGAAGCAACAGGTAAAGTTGAATGTGTATATACTTTAACTCCTGTATCAACCCGATAATGTTGAAGTACTTTATTAACACATTTTTCCATTAGATCAGGGTTAACTCTTCTTTGTGATGTGCATTCTATTCCATAAGGTTTTAATTCAACTTCTGCTACCACATAAAGTTTTATACCAAATGCAGAGCCGCTTCCAGTAGATATGGCATTGATTACTGTAGCAGATCCTGGAGATTTCACTGTTTTTTTCAGTTTTACCACCTGATAAATATATAAAGAAAGTTTATGGAATTACTATATCACATTCTCATGACTTATATATAATTAGCAAAAGATATATTATGTATGATTAATTAGAATAAATTTAGGATAAACACCATTGTTTAATTTAATTAGATAAAAATAATGGCAAATAACCATAATTGATCAATATAATTAATAGGTAATAATTAATTCCTAATAAACTAATATAAACAAAATTTAAAATTAAGTGATAAATAATTAACTTAAATCAAAGTGGTATCATGGACAAAAACTCCAAAATAGTTCTAGGAGTAATCGGTAGTCTAGTTGGTATTTTTTTATTAATAGTACTGACAATTATTATTATTCTAGGAATGAGCTCGGCAAATATTAGTATGGGAAACAGTGTGGCTGTTATTCCTATTTACGGAGAGGTATCTTATGGAAGTAGTGAAAATAGTTATTATACTAATCCTGATGATATAAAAAATCTTATACAAAAGGCCAACGATGATACTTCAGTTAGTGCCATAGTGCTGGACATAAATAGTCCAGGTGGAACACCAGTAGCCAGTGGAGAAGTAATGGAATCAATAAAAAATTCTAAAAAACCAATAGTGAGCTGGATTAGTGACACAGGTACATCCGGAGCATATTTATTAGCATCAGCATCAGATAAAATTATTGCAAGCCCTTCATCATGGGTAGGTAGTATAGGAGTAATTTTACAACTTTCAGATCTCTCGGAAATGTATCGACAGATGGGTGTTAACAAATATGCCCTTAAAAGTGGTAAATATAAGGATATGGGTGCTGATTACAGAAATATAACTCCTGAAGAGAGAAAAATGCTGCAAACCATGATCGATGAAGAATATGATTACTTCATTTCCAATATAGCTCAAAATAGAAATTTAAGTAAAGATTATGTGAAAAGCATTGCAGAAGGAAAGATATACACTGGAAGACAATCATTGAAGATTAAACTAGTAGATTCTCTTGGTGGTAAAGACCAAGCTATTCAAAAAGCTGCTGATATTGCCGGAATAGGGAATTATTATAATGTAATCACTTTATCCCCCCCAAGTACCTTTGAAAGACTTTTAGGTAGCATAACTTCTCAGATTGGATATTCAATGGGTTTAGGAATAGGAGATTCAAATAGCAATAGTAGTTTACTAAGCCAATAATACTTCAATTATTTTTTATTTTTTTATTTGAAAATAAAAATTAAAAATGTTTGTATAAAATACTCCATACTACATAAGGATAAGTATTTATTCAAATAAAAGCAAATGATAACAATATATATTTCAATTAAGTAATTATATAATCGCAATTATCATACGGAGGTTAAAACATGGTCGTTAAAATCGAAGTATTCACATCACCTACCTGTCCTTACTGTCCTATGGCGGTTGAAGTGGTAGAAGAAGCTAAAAAAGATTTTGGAGATTCCATTGAAATTGAAAAAGTGGATATAATGCAAGATCGAGAAAAAGCAGTAAATTACGGGCTAATGGCAGTTCCAGCTGTTGCCATGAATGGTGTGATTAAGTTCGTCGGTGCACCTGGCAAAGAAGAACTCATTGCTGCTATAAAAGAAGAATTAAAAAAATAAATTAATATACTATTTTTATTTTTATAAATTAATAGGGACTTTTTAATGAATATGCCTACTGAAAAACCATATTTTGGAATTACAACAGGTAGTTTAGCCACAGCAGCAACAGTAGCCGCTATTAAAATCATTAAAGAAGATAAAATCCCCGAATCTGTTAAAATTACCGCTCCCTCGGGGGAACTTGAAATTGAAATTAGTTCCGGTGAAAAAACTTCAGAAATTTCTGGAAAAGCATTGGTTATAAAAAAACCTTATCCTGACCCTGATGTAACTATAAATCTAGAAATCGGAGCTTTTGTAGAGATTAAATCTAACCCCCACATTATTATTAAAGGTGGTAAAGGCGTAGGTAAAATAACTAAGCCAGGTCTGCAGATTCCAGTTGGTGATTCTGCAATTAATCCCATTCCACGTAAAATGATTCGTGAAAATTTAGAATCCCATCTTCCGTTAGGAAAAGGAGCCATAGTAACGATTTTTATTCCTGAAGGAGAAAAAATTGCATCCAAAACAATGAATCCTCGTCTTGGAATTTTAAATGGAATATCCATATTAGGAACTACTGGGATTGCCCGCCCTATGTCACTGGAATCATTCAAGAAAGCCAATTCATGTCAAATCGATGTTGCTCTGGGTCAAGGCTATAAAAAATTGATATTCGTTCCGGGGAATATAGGCGAAAAGATTGCCTTAAAATCAATGGATGTTGAAAAAGATCAAATAATCCATATGAGCAATTATCCAGGTTACATGATGCAGCAGGCTGTGGAAAAGAAAGTTGAAAAAGTTATATTATTTGGTCATGCAGGTAAACTAGTTAAAATAGCCGGAGGAATATTTGATACAAAGCACGACGTGGCTGATGGTCGAAAAGAAATAATAACAGCTCATGCTGCTCTTTGCGGAGTTCCAAAAAAAATTTTAACTGAAATTTTTAATTCTAAAACTACCGAAAACATGATTGACATTTTGAAGGAATATGGAAAGGAAAAAGATGTATTTAATAACATAGCATTAGCCATTAAAAGGAATGTTAAAGAACGTTATCATCTGGATATTGATGTAACGATTGTTCGTATGGATGGAACTGTTTTAAACCAGGTTTAAATTAATTATAATTATTATTCATATTTTATTTAAATTTTATAATCATTGAAGTATAATTTTTATTTTAAAGGTGAAAAAATGAAAATAGCTATGGTAGGGCATTTTCCACCACATATTGGTGGAATTTCATCGTATGTTTATTTTTTATCTAAAAAACTAGTTGAAAATGGGGACGAAGTTTATGTAGTAACTTATCCTCACGAGAATATTCAGAATCTAGAAAAAATCCATGTAGAATCAGCTTCAGCACCCAACATTAAAGGTTTACGAGGACTCATTTTTTCACTGACCGGAACTATAAAATTAATAAAAATGGTGCGAAATTATGATATCAATCTTATACACGCACATTATCTTTCGCCTCCAGGATTGATAGGGCTAATGGCCAGTATGTTCACAGGAGTACCATTTTGTGTTACTTTACATGGATCTGACGCTTTTATTTTGTCTTCTAACCGATTATTGAGACCTCTTTTTAAGTTAATACTGATTCATGCCATCGGAGTATTTGTAGTAAGTGAAGCAGTAAAAGAAAAAGTTTTGAAAATGGGGATACCTCAGCTAGAGAAAAAAACAAAAATAACGTGGAATGGTGTGGATCTTAAACGTTTCAATCCCCAAATTGAAGGATCATTTAAAAAAGAAACTGGAATTAAAGAAAATATGCCTCTCATTTTATTTATAGGCAATCTTGTAGAACAAAAAGGATTAAAATACCTTCTTAGGGCCAAAAAACTAATGAAAGAAGATTGTAATCTTGTAATTGTAGGTGGAGGTCCTCTTCTTCAAGACTTAAAGGGCATTAGTGAATATGAAAAAATTAAAAATGTTATATTCACCGGTCCCCGGAGCGATGTGGAAAATATAATCCCTGATGCAGATATCATGGTTCTGCCATCTTTAAGTGAAAGCTTTGGAATAGCACTTCTTGAAGGTATGGCTTGTGGAAAACCAGTTGTGGGAACCAGAGTAGGTGGAATTCCCGAACTTATAAATGAAGACATTGGTGTCCTGGTTAACCCCCGTGATCCAGTTGAACTAGCAGATTCTCTAGATTATTTATTGAAAAATAAGGACTTGTGTATTAAAATGGGCAAAAAAGCTGCTCAACGTGCTTTAAAGTTCGCAGATCTTGAAATACCATATTAACTTAAATTCTTTTAAACTGATATAATATAAAATAAAATTCTAACTTATTAAAATTCATAATAATTAAAAAAAATAGCTTAAACTATGAATTATATTTAAAAGAAGGCAATCAAATGAGGCAAAAAGAATTTACTCACCTAACTAACGATGGAGTACATATGGTGGAAGTTGGAAATAAACCCGCGATAAAAAGGAGTGCTACTGCATCTGGTAAAATCATATTAAACAAAGAAACTATTGATTTAGTTGAAAAACAGACCATAAGAAAAGGAAACGTTCTTACCACCGCCCAAATTGCAGCCATAAGTGCAGTAAAAAATACTGCAAATATAATTCCCCTATGTCACCCTTTAAGTATAACTGGAATAAGTGTAGATTTTAAAGTGATTAATACTAGTATTGAGGTAAAGGTACAAGTTAATTCTGATGGAAAAACTGGAGTTGAAATGGAAGCCATTACAGGGGCTAGTGTGGCTCTTTTAACCATATGGGACATGGTAAAAAGTGTAGAAAAAGATAATAATGGGCAGTATCCCACCACTAGAATAGAAGAGATAAAAGTGATTGAAAAAATCAAAGGATGATTGAACATATTAATTCAAAATAATTTTTATCCCCCCTCCTGATTTTAAGTTTTAATGCCTTAATCACAACAAAAATAATTATAATATGAATTAATGAATGGTAAAAATAGCGCTGATTATTATGGAAACATTAGATTATTCTTTAAGAGAAATATTACAGGAATGCTATCCTCACATAGAAAAATTAAACCCAGCACAAAAAGCCGTCCTTGAATCAGGATATCTGGAAAAGGATGAAAACTTTATTGTAGCCATTCCAACCGCCAGTGGTAAAACCCTATTGGGGATGATGGCCGCATTAAAAACTCTGCTCAATGGAGGAAAAGTAGTATATGCAGTTCCATTATTATCTATTCAAAATGAGAAAATAAAGGAATTTAAGGCATTTGAAAAGCATGGTATAAAGGTTGGACGCCATCCTAACTCTTCAGATCTATCAGTGATGGTATTTGAGGCATTTGATGCAATTACTCGATTTTCTTGGAACACTTTAAGGGAAGTGGATTTATTAATAGTAGATGAGTTTCATATGATTGGAGAATACTCCAGGGGACCTACTATTGAATGTGCTATTACCCGTTCAAATATAATAAACCAAGGTATGCGTGTAATAGCGCTTTCTGCAACTTTAAAGAACATGGATGAAATTTGTGGATGGCTGGATGCTCAGGTCGTGGAACATGATTATAGGCCTGTGCCTTTGCACCAAGAAGTACTCAACACAGAAATGTTCAATACCAAAAATAAAAATGATGTAATTGTTAAAATTTTAGAAAAGTCCATAGAAGATAATGCTCAGGCTCTGACCTTTGTTTCGACCCGTCTTTTTACTGAATCACTGGCTAAATATATTTCCGGAAAAATAAAACGTAAAGTTCCAGCCGATAAGAAAAAAGGATTCAGAAAAGTTTCGGAGAAGATATTAGATGTTCCCCGACGTAAAGGAACCAGACCAACATCTATTTGCCTAAAATTAGCAGAAAGTGTAGAAAATGGTGTAGCTTTCCACCATGCCGGGCTTTTTGCCGAGCAAAAAGAGATAATTGAAGATGAATTTCGTTCAGGAAATATATTGATGATTACCGCCACCCCTAGTTTAATGTATGGGGTAAATTTGCCTTCAAGAAGTGTGGTTATCCGAGATTATACACGTTGGACATCACAGGGACCTCAGAATATTCCTGTTTTTGACTATGAACAGATGTCAGGGCGGGCGGGTAGGCCCCAGTACGATGATGTAGGATACTCCTATTTGATTGCCAAAACATTGGATGAAGCATACAACCTGCAAGAATTTTATGTTAATGGAGAAGTAGAATCCACCAACTCCAAATTGATAGAAAATAAAGATGCAGTTTACAGGCAAATTATTGCGCAAGTAGCTTCTACTCTAGCTAAAAATCCTGTAGAAATTCAAGAATTCTTCAATAAAACGTTTTATGGATACCAGATGCAAAATAGTCCTTATATGAGTGCCTTTGCAGCTGAAAGTTTGGAATTCGAGATTAATAATGCATTAAATTTTTTAATGCAAAACGGAATATTACAAGCCACCCCCGAAGGTCTTAAAGCCACATCACTGGGACTTTTAATTGCTAAATCCAATTATACTGTAGAAACTGCTGTTAAATTAAAAGAATATGCCACTCAGATGGAAGAACTAGATATATACCAACTACTTTATCGATTATGTAGAACTCCAGATATGTCTTTAATTTCATTTAAAGGGCGTAAAAGTAAGGACCCCGTAAGGGAGAAGCTAGCCGGTAAGGGTATCTTTGCAGTAGATATGCGTAATCAAGAAGCCACCACTGCATCACTAATAGAATGGATTGACGAACGAAATGAATATGAAATTGAAAATGCATTCCATGTTTACTCAGCATCCACAAGAAGATCTGCTTATGATGCTTCTCTTTTAATAAGATTTTTCAAGGATATGTGTGAGGTTATGGGAATTTATGCCCATTCTAGGGATCTAGAAATGTTATCTGCTAGATTATATTATGGGGTAAAGGATGAATTAATCCCTCTAGTTTTGGGAGTAAAAAGACTTGGAAGAAAACGTGCCAGGGGCTTGGTAAATACTTTTGGAGAAGATTTAAGACCATTTACTGAGAAAGAACTTCGAAAAGTTGATGGAATTGGACCTAAACTGGCAGCAGCTATTGTAAGATATGCGCGAGGAGAATAATTATTTAACTCAAATTAATTTTTTATCGTTAAATCTAAAATAAAATAGTGATTTTATGATGGACTTGAACTGGGAAAAAGGAGTATCAAAAAAGGAATTGTTAAAAATCCTGAAAAACAATGCCCATCCTATAGGCATAGAGGAAATTATATCTGCCAGTAATTTTATTCACGAAGATGCCTGCTATATACAGGCTGATTACCGGAAAAAATTCATAAAATCATATATAGATGGATTTATTTTGCGTATAAAAGACTTAAAAAATGATGATACTCGTTATCAAGGTGAATTAGGGCAAAAAGATTTAAAATTTGCCCTTGATTTGTTAAAAGAACAAAAAGCAGCTAATGATGTAAATAAAGATTTTAATCATTCATTTTTTAAAATTTACATGATAATATCGGTTTACACCACTTTTGTTCTGGAAGAACCAGTCCACCCCCCAGGAACACCATTTCCTGGAGGTTTTGAAGTAAAATTAGATGGTAAAACCTACACTTGTCCCGTAAAAGAAAGTCAAAAGGACAATCCCGGTGCCGTTTGTGGATTCTGTATTGCAGAGCAGGATGAAAGTGTTTAATATGATTTTTTAAGAATTATAAAGCATATTAAGCATTAAAATTATATGGTGATTATTATGCTACCTGAAATAGACCACGTTGATTTTAGCCGTCCTTTAAATAAAATGGATCTTCTGCAAATTCTAAAAAAAGAAGCCTCCAACATCCATATCAAAGAGATTATGGACGCTAACGGTTATCTAAATGAAGATGCTCGTTTTATGCCCATCACGGAACAAAAAGAATACATAAAAAGGTTTACTAAAGCATTTTTCATTAGAATAAAGGATATAAAAGAGGATAAATGGCATTACACTGGTCTAGTGGATACTATCCAATTAAAAGATTTTTTACAGGTCCTGGAAATGCAAAAAAATAAGGCCCAGAGCCATAGCGAACTGTGTTTTCACAAGATTGCTCGTGTAGTGGCCACCTACACTGCTTTTATACGTGAAGAGTCTATTCACCCTGTGGGAACCAGGTTTCCTGGTGGTTTTGTTTTAAGATATGAAAATGGAGTATATTACTGTCCGGTTAAGGAAAAACAGATTAACACTCCTAGTGCCCTGTGCCGCTTCTGCGTTAGTGTGCAGGATGATAGTGTTTAGCTAATTATTAATTCTTAGGCTCTTTATCATTTCATCAAAGGCCTTGGTTGCGTTTTCAATTTGAGATTCCCTGGCTGAACACATTATAGTATAAATAGTATAATGTGTAGAATTTCTGGTTTCAAAAGACACGATTCTACTGTATTCCCTACCGGAATATGAAGTATATCCTTGGAAAGAATATTCATATGCCATTTCACCCCCAATCGTGAAATTTCTAGCAGAATCACTTATGAATTTATAGTTTGATGATAAATCCGATTTAAAATTATTAGTTGTATTTATTTGACCTTCAATTACTTTCCAAGCAAGATAATCTTTTGGATAAGTTTCTATTTTGCTGGTAACATTTGAAATTACCATCATAGTGGTTGGCGCCGTATTGTTTTTAAATCCCACTGTTTTAGGATCTCCTACTGCAACATAATAATCAGCAATTTTCGCCATACTAGCCGTGCTATTTTGTTTACGGGTTTCTAGATCAACCGAATATGTCATCCCATAATTCACATCATATAAATATTCATCCCAATCTATAGGGTACTTAAATGAAATATCCCCAAATGAAATATCTCCCTTGGTGTAATTTTTATATTGTATGGGAGTTTGAGGATTAATAAAAAATAAAATAAATACAATAGAAGCTGTTAAAATAATTATTAAAGCCGTTACTAAAACAACAATATGTATGGTTTTCATGTATAATAATAACTTAAATTATGATTTAAATATTATGATAATTTATTCAATGACTTCATTTTGATGATATCATATTATTTGACCTATAATAAAAGCCACCAAACCAAGAGTAGCCCCTAAATAAATAAAACGAGCATATTTTCTTTTTTCTTGGATATTTTGACTTTTTAATAGTTTAAAAGTGGAAAAAACAATTATAGAATCCATTAATATTATCATGATAAGATAGGCAATTCCCAGCCATCCCAGAATAAAAGGAATTATGCTAATCAAGACTACTAAAGCAAAGGAAATAGCTGAAATTTTAAGTGCAGTATTTTGACCATGCTTTATGGCTATTGATTGTGAGTTTATCTTTTTGTCACCTTCCATATCCAGAGCATCGGCAGCTATCTCTTCACCAAGGTCTATGAAAAAGGCTATGGCACTGAAAACCCATACAACAATGTTCCAGGGGTTTCCCACCACGATTCCACCAAAAATAAAGGTTATGGCCACAGAAGTGCTTACCATTAAATTTCCCAGTAATCCTGTTCTTTTTAATTTCCAATTGTATAAAAACCCGATAATCCAGAATATTATTGCCACAAATAAAGCCAGATAACTGATAAGAAATGCAGCTGTAAGACCAATAAATGCCGTAATAATGGATAAAAAGATTATTTGCGAAGTTTTAATCATTCCCGAAGGCAATGGTCTATTAGGGGCATTAATTTTATCAGTTTCCAGATCAAAATAATCATTTAAAATTAGAGTGGAACCTGAAATAAAGAACCCCACAGCAAATCCCAGAACTATTTCTAGTAATTGGGGAAAATGGCCAAGAGCCACCAATTCTCCAACAACAACACATATTCCTGCAGCTAATGATAAATCTGGCCGGAATAATTGGATAACTGCTTTAATTTTGAGAATTACTGGCATAGCAATCTTATTTTAAATTTTTAAAGTAGAATGAGAATGATTCAGTACCTAGGGGCCTTCGGAACGTGAGCTCGTGTGCAGCCAAAAAGGGTGCAGGCCCCCAGGAATTACCCGAAATAAATGATTGTTTTTAAAGGTAATAAAATTTACTATAAAATAAATTATGAATTATATGAAAATATATCAAATTTAATTAATTTTTAAAAGACTTTCCTTAATTTCTGGGATTTTGTTAATAATTACATTCCAAACAATATCCCAATCAACAACTAAATAATGATGATGATGAATTAGTTTATCTATTAATCCTGCTATTTTTCGTCATTCAATTTCAGGATTCTCTTTTTTGAAATCGTCTGAAATGTTTTTAACGCCTCAAATATAACTTTCAGGCTTTTAATACAAGTTCTCTGTAATACAGGGTCTTTCATCAAATCTCAAATTCCAAACCA
Organism: Methanobacteriaceae archaeon; assembly: GCA_030681145.1. Classification (GTDB taxonomy): domain Archaea; phylum Methanobacteriota; class Methanobacteria; order Methanobacteriales; family Methanobacteriaceae; genus JAUXXK01. The sequence goes on from JAUXXK010000113.1 coordinate 14,422, forward strand.
TGAAAATTGCTTTCCAAGAATTCTATTTCATCGGAAACGTGTTCCAGAAATACTTTATCCTCATTCACACCAAACTACCTCTTTTTCCACTGAAGGGTGAATTTAAGGACTTAAGCTTTTGGGAGTAAGAAGATCAACGTTTTTTCCAAATAAATCTTCCAGATAAAATGATAGTTCCATGAAATTGTCAAGGTAGGATTTTCAAACTCAAACAGCACATCTAATATTTACAAACAATTCATAACAAATTTAAATAATCTGCAAATATAAAATAAATAAGAATAAAATTAATTATTATGATTACTCTAAAAGGAAACCCGTCATGTCCAAACCAATTCCACCCATATTCATATCACACGGGGCTCCGTCTTTACCATTAGAAGATATACCATCCAGAACATTTCTTAAAGAAATGGGGGTTAAATATAAAAAAATTAAGGCTGTTTTATGTATTTCGTCCCATTGGGAAACTATTATCCCAGAAGTGACCACCAACACATCTCCTAACACCATTCACGACTTTTATGGATTTCCTGAAGAGTTGTATCAAATCAAGTATTGGGCTCCTGGTTCTCCCAGTTTGGCTAAAAACACATATAATCTGATAGAAAATGTAGGTCTTGAATGTTTGAAAAATCCGGATCGTGGTCTGGATCACGGTTCGTGGATTCCAATGATGCTAATGTTTCCTAAAGCAGATGTTCCCGTTGTTCAGTTATCCATTCAGCACCATATGGATCCAGTAAAACATCTAAATGTGGGAAAGGCCATTAAATCCCTTAAAAATGATGGAATTTTAATTATGGGGAGTGGAGGGGCCGTGCACCCATTGGGTTATGCTTCTTTTAGGATAGATACAGAACCTGATCAGTGGGCCATTGATTTTGAGGCATGGTTAACTAAAACAATCACCAATGGAGATGAAGATACCTTATTAAATTACCGAAGGTCATCCCCTCATCCTGAAAAGGCCCACCCATATCCGGATCATTTCATCCCACTTTTAACTGTTTTTGGTGCCTCTGATAATTCAAATGGTAGATTAATTCATAAAAGCTGGTATGCTGGTGATTTAGGAATGGGAGCATATATATTTGATGAATAAATTGATAATTAATTGATAGAGAGTTTTAAGATGAAAAGAAATATTATCACAATATTCACTATTTTAATTCTTTTAATATCATTCAGTAGTGTTTCAGGAATTAACTCACCTATTGATGAAGTTAAAAAGCTTAAATCTCCATCTAAAGGAGTTTATCTCGGAGCTTATCCTGATTTTGGAGGATATGAAGACTTGGTTACATCAAAAAAATTGGCTGATTTTAAAAAGCTCACAGGCAGTAGTATTGCCTGGGCAGCCTTTTCTGATAACTGGGGAAAAAGTAAAATTATTTTTCCAGCAAAATCAGTTCAAATTATTCACAATGCAGGAATAGTACCATACATCCGTTTAATGCCTAGAAGTTCGTTTGAAGAATCATATTCCCGACCAGATCCAGTTTACAGTCTTGATAATATAATTAATGGAAAATTTGATCCCCAGTTGAAAAAATGGGCGCGTGCTGCTAAAAAATCAAATATCCCACTTATAATTGATTTTGCACCAGAAATGAACGGAAACTGGTTTCCATGGAGTGGTTCAATCAATGGAGCTGGAACTAAAAATAAATATGGTAATCCTAAAATAGCAGATGGTCCAGAAAAGTATCGGGACGCCTATCGCCATATAATAAACATATTCCGACAGGAAAAAGTAACCAAGGTAACTTGGGTATTCCATGTGGATGCTTACAATACACCTGAAAAATCATGGAATAATTATCAGGAATATTATCCCGGAGATAATTATATTGACTGGGTGGGAGTCAGTACTTACGGAGCACAAACTCCTGATGAAGATTGGGAGACCTTTAATCAAGTGATGAGTTTTTCCTATCCAAAATTAATTAAAGTATCCAGTAAAAAACCATTGGCCATTCTGGAGTTTGGTGTTACAGAAAAAGGGAATAAAAAGGCTAAATGGATTGCAGATGCATTAACCTCTATTAAAAAAGGCAGATATTCTAGAATTAAAGCAATCAGTTACTGGCATGAAAATTGGAAAAATGAAGATGGTTCTACATCCCGTTTAAGATTGGACTCTTCAAAAAATGTTTTAAATACATATAAAAATCAAATAAAAAGCTCATTTTTTGTTAAGAAAGCAGTATTTGCATGAATTATTCAATTAAATCTTTGGCCATTACCGCACGATATGTTTTACCTTTATAATTTAAAGGACAAGGTATGGCATTTTTAGGGCAAAAAGAAGTGCAACGCATACAATATGCGCAGTTTTTCATATTAATTGGATATTTTTCATTATCTATCTGAATATTGTTTAAAGGACATATATCCACACATAAACCACATCGATTACATTTTTCTCTATCTGCAGTAAGATATAGTAGTTTTTGATTTAAATTAGAATGAGTAATCTTCAATCCAGTGATAGAAATATAATAAGCCAAATCAGAAAATATTGGAACCCTTCCCCAAATAGATTTACCTTGGATAATGTCTTCTGCATATTCTTTTGCTTTTTTAATTCCTTTTTGAACTTTATTTTTATTGGTGGTTTCATCCTGAATATAAAAAATATTAGGAGGCATTATAATTTCTTTAGCACCAATGGGATTGTATCCTTTCTTTTTAAGAATTTCTCTTAATGAACCAACAATACCTCCCGAAAAACCCGCCAAAGTATCTACCATGAATATTTTTGTTCCGTTACTATTTGGAAGATCATTAATAAATTTCCAAATAAAATCATATGTAGATAATTCAGCAACAGGAAATCCTAATCCAATTACATGGGTTAAATTTACATCATATGGTTTAGAATCTTCTATTTTAAATAAATTAGTTTTAATCCCATTTTCTTTAAAAGTTTTTGCCATCGCTTTAGTAACTATTAATGTGTTTCCAGTGCCCGAGAAAAAATAAAAATCGATATTTTGAATACTCATAGTTTCATTCCCATTATCCAATTATAATTAATAAAGATGAAATTTCACATAAAAATTATCAAATGTTTTAATAGTCTTTTTCTTCATCCTTAAAATGAATAATGAACATGGTGCCATCATCTCGATTTAATTCAACAGAACCATCAATCTGCTTAATTAAAGCATTAATAATACTCATACCCATATTTCCTTCAGTTCTAAAATCTAAACCTTTTGGAAACCCAATACCATCATCAGAAATAATTAAAGTGAATAAATCATCTTCTTTGGAAAATTTAACCCTGATAATCCCTTTCCGTTCTGGAAAAGCATGTTTAAAACTGTTTATAATAATTTCAGTAGTAACTAAACCTAAGGGAATTGCCCTATCAACATCAATAATTCCAGGTTTAATATCAAGTTTTAATTCCACTCCATATTTAGAATCATAGCTATTTTTAATGTTAGAAACTAAAGTCATCAGATAATCAGAAAATTCAATATCTTTCATATCATTAGATCCATATAATTTTTGGTGAAGCAGTGCCATAGCTTCTGCCCTATTCTGACTATCCAAGAAAATATCTTTTACTTCCGGGTCTTTAATATAGTATGATTGAATATTAAGAAGACTAGAAATCATCATTAGGTTATTTTTTACTCTGTGATGAATTTCTTTTAAAAGAATTTCCTTATCATGAATTGTATTTTCCAGTTTTTTTTGAATTTCTCTACGTTTAGTAATGTCTCGAGCAATATGGACGCTTCCCAAAACTTCATTTTTCTTATTAACAATTGGTGAAGCAGTGACCAAAAAATAACCATTTAAAACAGGTTCTTCGATTTCATGAGTATGTTCATGACCATCTTTTAGAAGAGCAGCATGAGGACAACCCAATAAAGGAGAATCA
>JAUXXK010000121.1 GCA_030681145.1 Methanobacteriaceae archaeon
CCGGATGTTATTTGCCCTTATCTAAAAATTCGTATCTAGCCCAAGACTTAGGAACTAGGCATCGGGCAGCGCTCGGCATCAGCGAAGAAACAGATGCCTTAGTGTTAGTCGTCTCCGAAGAGACCGGCACCATTTCATTAGCTGAAAATGGCAAGCTGATGCGCCATCTTGATCCGAAAACCCTGCATCAAAAGCTACTCGAGCAATTGATTCCCATCGCCTCCACCCCATTTTCTCCGTGGGGGGTGAGAATGTGAAGAACCTGCTTCGCGGCAATACTCGTGATCATGCTCTAGCCATATTGCTGGCAGTTGTGCTCTGGCTATTTGTCAAGTCAACCGTTATTCCAGTGCGTCCTATTGAACTAAGTTCCCTAACTCTTAATGGTGTCGCTCTGGAATGGAGAAATCTCCCCTCCGATATGGAGTTCGTGTCTTCCCTCCCTCAAACTGTGGCCGTTTTAATTCGGGGCGATAAAGGCGAGGTAGAAAAGACCATAGCCAAAGATTTAACAGCCTATCTAGATTTCAAAGGTCTTTCCGAAGGGTCACATCAAGTAGCCATTAGAGTCGACGCCCCCGCCGGGATATCCATAGGGAGCTCCACCCCTGCTCGAATCACGGTGTCCTTAGAGCGCATTATTTCCATCCAATTACCAGTTAGCTTGTCTTTAGTCGGACAGCCAAAAACTAACTTCTTAGCTGTGCCAGGAGTGGTAGATCCGGAGGTGGTAGTGGTCATAGGTGGTCGCAGCAAGGTCGCGAGGTTAGCGCCTTTAGTTATCAATGTGGACATCTCCGGAGTTGACACTAGTATTAATGCTATGGCTTCCTTGCAATTATTAGATACTGACGGAAAAGCGGTCACCGGCGTTTCCGTATCTCCAATCCAAGTAAAATATACGCAGCCCATCCATCCGATGAAAACAGTTCCCTTAGTAGCAAAAGCCCAAGCACCCTTCCCGAGCGGCGTAAAAGACGTCCAACTACTATTAAATATTA
>JAUXXK010000124.1 GCA_030681145.1 Methanobacteriaceae archaeon
AAGGTCTCTCAGGAGTAGATTTTAAATTTCCAGTTTTTTGGTCTCTGAAAAATATTCCCCGTACATCATCCATATGTGGAACTTCCTGGAATGATTCATCTAGGATATCCACCATGGTCTCTTCACCCTCACCACTAACTACTACATCAAGATCTTCAGAACTATTTAATGTTTCAAATGGCATAAAAGTAGCATGGGGACCGCCAATTACAGTTAAAGATTCAGGTAGAATTTTTTTAATCATTTCCACATATTTTAATGCACTTTTTATGGTGGATGTAGTGGCAGTAACACCTACTAATTGTGGATTAATCTTTTCTGCCATCTCAGAAACCTTTTCATAACCAATCTGAAGTAGGTCATCATCTACTATTTTCACCGAATATGATTCATTCTCCAATGACGAGGCCAGATACATGAGATTCATAGGAGGAGCTACAAACCCCAGTGCATTTTTTAATGCATTCTCATCATAAGGATTTATTAACATTGCATCAATGTTTTTATTCATATTTAACCCCTTTTTAGTCAATCAAGCTATTATTACGAGTTTAGAATTAACAATTGATTATTAGAATGTTTTTTTTATCTAGTTTTTCATGAGGAAAACCGTATATCATCCGTAATCATCATAATATCCCGAAAAACCTTTCTTAAATTATAATACATGATATTATGTTTCCTTGAATAATATATTGTTCTTACAAGATAATAAGTATTTTTAAAAAAACATAAATATATTTAATTAAAATTAGGGAAATCATGGCCCCAATTATGTTCAGTTAACTAAAAAAAAAGAAAAAAAGTATAATTATTTTTTACTACTCACTAATCCACCTATTACCAAAAATAAGGCCATTATTAGCAATATTAATGGTATTCCTGTATCTTGCATAGTTACGGTGTTAGTTGCTGCATTTACTGTGTTATTAGTGTTATTAATATTGTTGTTGTTAGTGTTGTTAGTATTATTGTTGTTTGGTGTTGCTGCGGCATTTATTATCAAGCTTTGTGTATTAGCGTTTATTGTTGGGTCATAGGTGCTGGTTGATAGTGTTGGATTAATCACATAGGTTCCGCTGCTTAGTACTTTTAAGGATAACCACATGTATGGATCAGCTACTGGTACATCACCAATGTTCCAGGTTATAGTACGGGTCTTAGGATCGTAGGTATATGTTCCATTATCTACATTGGCTCCTGCAAATTCTAAGCCTTTAGGGATAGTATAGGTCATTACCACGTTTTCTGCAGTATTGGGTCCTTTGTTACCAACTTTTAAGGTGTAGATTACTGTGTCACCCACCAGGGGATTAGTTTTACTAGGGGTTATGGTCAAGTACAGACTGGATTTAGGATTAATAATCACCTCATTGTTAACAGTCTGAGCATCAGTTACTGCATTAACATGTGCTGTTCCTGGTGTCTCATCGGCAGTTAAAGTAGCAGTTGCTATACCATCTGTGGTTTCTTTGTTTATGGTTTTAGATCCTATACTTCCTAGGTCAGTGCTGAAAGTCACTGGTGTTTTGTCAGGTATATGACCATTATCTGGGTTTAAAGGAGTAACGGTAGTTCCATCAAAGGCATTATTAAAACTAGCAGTTAAAGTAGAAGCATCACCCTGCACAATATTAGTTGGGTTCGCCTGAAGAGTCATGTATAACCATGGACTGTAATCCACAACTCCACTAATTAAAGTCGTGAAGTCAGGATTATTAGAACCCCACCAATTATACTGGGCATCAACAAATAACCCCAAGTTGTGTATGGCTGTAGGATAATTGCCTAAAATACGGTTGAAATTCGCAGTCAGCCTAACAAGATTGTAGATAGCGCCACCAGTAGTTGCAGTATTATCCGTGAAAATACTATCAGTCACAGTCAAAGTATGTGTGTTGTAGATTCCACCACCAGTAGAAAAAGCAGTGTTACCCGTGAAACTACAACCAGTCACTACTGACTCACTACCATCATTGTAGATAACACCACCAGAATAAAAAGCAATGTTACCTGTAAAACTAGTACCAGTCACAGACAAAGCACCGCCACCGCCACCGCCGTCATTGTAGATAGCGCCACCATAATAATTTGCAGTATTGCCCGAGAAACTACTATTAGTAACAGAAACACTACTATCATAAGGATTGACTATAACACCACCATAATTTGCAGTATTACCTATGAAACTAGAATCAGACACAGAAACACTACCAAGATTATTGTATATAACACCACCAAATGTTGCAGTATTATCCGTGAAACTACAACCAGTCACTACAGACTCACCACCATTATTGTAGATAACACCACCAATAATTGCAGTGTTACTTGTGAAACTAGAATCAGACACATAAACATTACCATAATTGTATATAGCGCCACCATAACTAGTTGCAGTATTACCTATAAAACTACAATCAGACACATAAACACTACCCACATTATTGTAGATAACACCACCACCAGCAAAAGTTGCAGTATTATCTATGAAACTACAATCAGACACATAAACACTGCCATCATTATTGTAGATAACACTACCATCTGATCCAGTTGCGTTGGTTATTGTTAGGTTGTTTAGTGTGAAGTTTATTCCCTGGTTCACATGGAAAATCCAGTTGATTCCGGTTCCATTTATTATAGTACCGGTTTGACTTTCACCATTAATAGTCATGTTCTTATCAATAGTGATTCCCGTATTGCTGGACCCGTTGTATTGACCATTGGCAATGTTTATTATTCCATTGGGGTTTACATTATTTGTGGCATTTTTGATTGTTTTTTTAGCAGTTTCCCAAGTGGAACCATCATTATCATCGTTTCCACCTGTATCATTAACATAGATATTATCTCCTGGAGCAGCTGAAACATCACCAATACCAACAGCAAAAACCAGAACTAAGGTTAATAGCAGTACAGGTAGTAAAGCCTTAGTCATTTTGAAAGATGAAATTATTTTACTTGTCACTTTCTTTTTCACCCCATTTACAGCTATTAAATAAAATTAAATAT
>JAUXXK010000140.1 GCA_030681145.1 Methanobacteriaceae archaeon
TAATATCAGTTATTTTTATAATAAGAATTTTAATTTTTAGGAAATTATTTAATTAAAATAGGTTTCATTATCTTTAATGAAATTTATAATATTATATTAATGTTATTCTACTTTATTATTCTATAATTATTATAATCAACATAATGTATTTAACTACTAATAACTGCGATTATTTTATTTAAATAAGAATCAGTAGAGCAGATATTCGTACTTATTAAACTTCGTTGGTGATGTAAATGAAAATATTAGGAGTCATGGGAACCAAAGATACCGGTAAAACAACTTTAGTGACTAAAATTGTTGAAAAACTGGTTCAAAAACAATATAAAGTGGGAACAGCCAAGTACAGCCATGTTACATTTGACCTGGCTGATAGAGACACAGGTAAACACCGCCAAGCCGGAGCTCATATCGTAGTAGGGACTGGAAAAGAGACTTTTATCCTATTTGACCATCCTCTGGATCTGGAAAAAATTATCTCCACTATCGAGTTCAATGACGGGCTGGACTTTCTGATACTGGAAGGATTTAAAACCTCGAAATTTGCCAAGTTTTCTGTTTCTGATTTAAACGACGAATATACCATCCAACAAGTGGATGTGAAGAATCTTGACGACAATAAAATAGATGAAATGGTTAAACTTGTGGAAGAGAGGAGTTACGGCCTCCTTCAGGATCTTAACTGTGGAAAGTGTGGTTTTGACTCTTGCTATGAATTTGCCACCGCCAAAGTACAGGGTCAGGCCCCAGATATTGACTGCAAGAGCCAGTTTAGACAGGCCTTATTGCAGGTGAATGACCAGAGGATACCTTTAAACCCATTTGTACAGAATATAATATCGAAAACCGTTACAGGAATGATTGATTCCCTGGATAAAGACTCGGAATCTATTGAGAGCATTGAATTAATGGTACGCCATAAAAAGAAATAAGATTTTTTAAATATACAGTTTGTGATTCGAATAAGAATAAAACTTTTTATTTTCTAAAAAAGTTTATATTTTATTTATTATTTTAAAATATTAATCCATAAGATAATCCTATCTATTTTTATAGTAAAACACAAGGAATAAAATACTAGAAATATTACTTATAAAACACTTCACTTATACGTGATAAACTGATTTTAATTATAAATCACAGATAATTTCTGCCCTTTAAAAAAATTCTTGGTTGATAATAGATGGAACTGGAAAATAAAATCAACGACCCCTATAAAAGGCCTGTGATTTCACTTAGAATATCAATAACCAGTCGCTGCAATGTAAATTGCCTTTACTGTCACCACGATGGTATAATGCCTCAAAAAAATGAAATGACCGCGGATGAGATATTCCGCATAGCTCAAGTGGCCCGGGGGATAGGTATTCGCAAGATAAGACTCTCAGGAGGAGAACCACTTATCAGGCCAGATATTGTGGAGATTGTAGAGAAAATATCCACCCTGGACTTTAAAGACGTTTCCATAACCACCAACGGGACACTGATGGAACCCTACGCTGAAAAACTGGTAAAAGCCGGGCTAAACCGAGTAAATGTGAGTCTGGACACCCTTAATCCAGAAACTTATAAATTCATCACCACTAAGAATTACCTGGAAAGTGCTAAGAATGGAATAAAAGCCGCATCAAATGCAGGTATGAATCCAGTTAAGGTTAATATGGTGGTAATGAAGGACCTCAACCATGAAGAAATATGGGACATGTTTAATTTTTGTAAGGAAAATAACGCGGTTTTACAATTAATAGAACTTTTAAAAACAGAAAATTGTCCTGATGCGGAATTCATAGACCAGTACCATTATGAAATGGCTGACCTAGAAGAAGAACTGGCCTATTCCGCTGATAAGGTGAAGACCCGGGACTTCATGCAGGATAGAAAGAAGTACTTCGTGGATGACGGAGAAATAGAGATTGTCAAACCCATGGATAATACGGAGTTTTGTAAGAATTGTACTAGATTGCGTATAACCCCTGATGGGAAGATTAAACCTTGTCTTTTAAGGAATGATAATTTAGTGGATATTATTGAGGCCATTCGTAGTGGTGAAGATATGGAAGAGCTAAAAAAGATATTCATTGATGCCATTGATAATAGAGAGCCTTATTATGGTGGATGTTGATTTTTAGATATTATTTTTTATTTGTAATTTTGAAAAATTAATTTTTAATAATGGTAATTAAAAGATAAAATTAAGGCCTGATTTTTATAAAAATGAGCTATCCCTAATATTGACTTAAATTTCTTTTTTTCTAAAAATTCCGCCTTTTCTTCATTATAACTCCTTTCATCTCCCCTCTTCAAGGAAGCATAGAATTTACACCAAACATATAGTATAAGGCTATAAAAGGTCTGGATACTAAATAAAAGATCCTAATGCTGTTCGGGACTTATTTGTACTCTTCCAACCATAACCTCAAATAAAAGGGCAGTAGTTCCCATATCCATTGTCTGACCAATGAGTCGCATGGTACTCACTGTAGCCGATACCACTCCATAAAATCATTTTGCCCCTTGATTATTCATATCTTTTATTTCTCCAACAAAAAATACCGGCCAAAATTAATATTTCCCTCTTCCAACAACCTGAAACCAACCTGGTAAAGAGACCGCCATTCTTTACTTGTAGTCATTAATAAAGAAAATACACTCATCACAGCAAGGTTGTGAAGGCCCGGCACTGGAACAATAACCAGTAATTTTCCCCTTCTTTAAGAACCCTAAACAACTCCTTCAATTCTGAAAGTTTTGCTTGGCCTAAATTGTTCAACAAAAGATCACTTATGGCCTCATCGACTATAATACCTATAAAAAGATTGGCTAATAGCAAAATAATGGGCACTGATAGAACCTGTAGATAATTCTACCATATATTAAAAAATAGTACTAAGCTTGCCGTTAGACAGATTATTCCCATAATCCAGATACCATAAATGAAACCATTGGTCTTATAATAGAAATCATATTGTTGTTGCTTTGTCATTATATTCCCCATTTATAGTAGATTTAATGTTCAAGGTTATTATTTTCAAGTTAATTAAAATATTTATTACAATCTTTCTTTATACTTTAATTCCTGGAATTTAATCTTATAAAAGATACCTTCTCCTTCTAAAAACTCTATATCCCCATCTAATTGGTCCACCAGAGAATTAATCAAAGTCATGCCCAAGGTTTCATTTTCAAGATCAGATTTTTCTCTAAAGACTATACCATCGCCCCTTACAATTAAAACGTATTCACCATCATCCTGGTGCATTTTAACAGTTATTTTACCACCAGAGGAATAAGTATTTTTTAAGGAATTTGAAACCAATTCATTTATTATAAGGCCGCAGGGAACTGCAGTTTCAATATTAAGGTTAATTTCCTCAATATCCAAATCCAATTCAATTTTAGATAAAGTATGATGATATTCATAGACCAAATCATTTATTAAAAGTTTAATATAGTCTGAAAAATCTATGGAACTCAGATTATCAGACTGGTAGAGTTTTTCATGTACCATGGCCATGGCCCGCACCCTGTTCTGACTATCCTTAAAGAGTGCCTGGTCCCCAGGATCAACCACATTTATAGCCTGGATATTCAAAAGACTGGATATGATCTGAAAGTTGTTGTTCACCCTGTGGTGAATCTCCCTAAGGAGAGTTTCCTTTTCTTTTAGAGAACTTTTAACAAATTCCGCCGATTTTATTTGCTCCGTGATATCTCTGCTGCTGTAAATAAATCCTCTAACAGATTTATCATCAAAAACAGGTTTTCCAATAGTTTCCAAAAATATATATTCTCCCTGGGCATTTTTAATGCGATATTTTAATCTCACACTTCCCTGAGAGACCACTGCTTTTTCCAGATTAATGTTAATCTCTGGAAAATCATCGGGATGAATTAAATTATAAAATGATTTCCCTATTAGATCATCTGGAGCGTAGCCTAAAACCTGCTCACAAGAGGGACTTATATATTTAAGAATCCCTTTTTCATCTGATTCAGTGATGAGATCCATCATATTAGTAGTAATGAAACTTAACTGTTCTTTCTTCTCAGAAATTAGTTCTTTATTCCTTTTAATCTCATTTAAGGATACTATCTGTCTTAAAATTACCATTACCACCACAATTCCCACCCCCCAGATCAGTGCCTCGTCTGGCGTGGTTATAATTAAAAGACCGTATGTGAAAAGAACCAGTATTAATGGTAAGTAAGAAATTAAGTCCTTTTGTGTTTTTGATGTTCCATAAGATGATTTTAAATATCCCAAATATCAGGAAAAACAACCCCATGGAAATTAATGCAATAGGTAAATCAAAAATCTTCTTATTCCGATTAAATATTAGTGCCAGTACTATGAAAAGTATTGTGAGATCTAAAAATATATAAAATAAAGAAAAAATCATGGATAAGGCGTCTGGTTGGCTGGGTTCAACAATATGCCAGATTAGTGGGAACCATACAATAAAAAATGCAGAAATCATGGCAATGGCTATGTCCAGTAATGATTTAAATCGAATATTAATTGGTCTTTTAAAAAATAATAGCAAGCCCGTGATTAGTAAAGGATACATTGCCATATATAATACATCTGCAATGCAAAGAGAAGATATTGCCATCACAACATCTTCAAAAATAAAATAAAATAAATTAGCAATGGAATACAATAGCATTGCAAGTCCAATCAGCAGCCATGATTTAAAAACATCTTTTCTGTTTTTATATGACCACCATGCAGTGTAAAGCAATGCACTTCCACATAAAAAGCTTATTATGGGAAGTAAAGCATGCATATAAATAGACACCGTGCTATTATTGTAAAATAATAAAGATACAACTGTTAAAACAGTTAAAAACACAATGAATAATATTATATATGATTTTAACTTGTTTAGTGAACTAGAGACATGCATTTTCCACCCGAAATAGTATTAAGTTAATATATTTATGGATGTCTTTATTTATTAAGTTTATTGCCTTTGGATTGATATTTTAGACATTATTATCTACTTAAAACCATTGAATTTAGAGTATATGATTATCTTTAGATAAATTTAATATTATAAAAATACTAATTTAATAATATTAAACTCAAAACTCAATCCTATAAGAAACCATGCCATCCCTCTCCTCCTATTTACCCATAACTAAATGGGCCCGAAATTATAATAAAGAATGGCTTAGGCCAGACATTATAGCCGGAATCACCGTAGGAGCATTTACCATTCCAGAAGTAATTGCTTTTGTTTCTCTGGCCAATTTACCCCCAGAGGTTGGTCTGTATTCTGCCATGGTGGCTTTATTAGTTTACATGGTTTTTGGATCGTCCCGGCAATTGTCCATGGGACCTACTTCCACACTATCCATACTTGTAGGGGCCACCCTGGGTTCCCTGATGATTCCTAATATCAGCCAGTATCTAATGATTGTTTCCATTATAGCCGTGGCCGCCGGAGTTTTAGCTTTGATATCATGGGCTTTAAAAATGGGTTTTATAGTTAAATTCATATCTAAAACCGTGCTTACTGGATTTTTAGCAGGGATAGCACTATTTATTGCCTCCGGACAACTGCCTAAATTGTTTGGAATACCTGGCACTAGTGGAAATTTCTTTGATCGAATATATTATATCATAATTAATATTGATCAAACCAATATCTACACCCTGGCCATTGGTTTAGGAGGAATTATTTTTCTCTATGTGGCCACTAAAAAGTTTCCTAAGTTACCTAACACATTATTTCTAGTTGCAGGGTCAATAATACTTATAACTTTCACCAGCTTAGCATCTTTAGGAGTTAAATTAGTTGGTTACATCCCTCCAGGATTACCATCCACAATTATTCCCGACCCAAGTATAATAGACGTTAATATTCTGGTAACCCTTGCAGCCACAGTTTTTCTGGTGAGTTACATTGAGGGCTATTTATTTGCCGAAGAGTACGCCACCAAATACCGATATAAAGTTGATGGAAATCAAGAATTGCTAGCTTTAGGTGTTTCTAATGTAGCAGTGGGTCTTTTTCAGGGACTGCCCATTGGAGGAAGCCTATCACGTACTGCAGTAAATGATGAAAGTGGGGCAAAATCACAGCTAGCTGGTGGAATAGCCGCCACAATCATCCTACTAATACTTTTATTATTTACTGGAGTTTTCTATAACTTGCCAGAAGCCATACTGGCCGCCATTGTATTATTTGTAATAAAGGCCCTGGTAGATATTCCACATTTACGTGCCATTTACCAATTCAGCCGCATAGAATTTGTTATTGCTATTGTAACCCTATTTTCGGTGCTACTTTTTGGTGCACTGGAAGGAATTGTAATTGGAGTAATTTTATCAGTTATAGGGCTGCTTAAGAATATGTACAATCCAGATGTAGTAATATTAGGGCGAATTCCCGGAACTGAACAGTTTTTAGATATTAAAAGACATCCTGAAGGAGAAATAATCTCCCATACCCTTATTGTAAGAGTAGATGGATCTCAAATATTTCTTAATACAGAGAGTGTTAAAAATATTATTATAGACCTGGTAGATAATAAATGTGAAGGCACTAAATTGTTTGTTCTGGATTTTGAATCATCTGCTTTCATTGATTACTCTGGAATTCAAATGCTGGAGGAACTTAATGACGAGTTAAAACTTAGAGGCATTAAAATCAAAGCAGCCAATATGCACGGCCCATTAAGAGATTCTATTCGAAAAACACGCTTAGAGCAGGAGATAGTAGATCCTACGATTTGTTGGAGTATTGAAGACTGTGTTGAAAAATGGGAAGCACAAAATAAGGAATAATTGATTATATTCCTATGATTAAAGTGAGAGAGCTATTCGCCGCTGCAGTGTTTATTGTCTTTTTATAGTGCAGACCGATTGGTAGAAAGCTAACCAAACAAAACCATGCCCATTATTATTATCTTCAATTAGCAACTTATTTCTAAATTCTTTTTTTCGTTTAACAAAAGATTTAAATAGTAATATGTTATATCTATCAAACATAATGTTAAAAAAATATAACATAATGTGGTAAATAAATAACGAATGCTATGATAAAATGAGGGAAAGAAATGAAAACAGAATTCAATTATTTCTGGGGTATTTTAGGTTTTTTAGGGTTAATGGGATATGTTTTAGAAAATTCCATTTATTACATGTTTTTTGGATTTTTCCTATTATTTTTAGTGCCCTTTTTTAACAAAAAAGAAAAAAATGGGGATGAAAATATGAAATGGCTGAACAATGATAATTTATATAAAATAAGTATCTGGCTGGGATCTGCTGCATTAATGCTTTCCGGATTTATAATGATGGCCACTAAAACCATGAACGATTTAGTATCAGTTATTCTCCTTTTAGGCATAATGGGACTCATCACTAATTTTTTCACATATGTTGGTATGGATAAAAAAGCTCAAGATGAGCGATTAATGAAAATAGGAACATTTGCTACCACTTATTCATGGTACATAACCTTAGTATTTGTTTCTTTCTTGGTATTAAGCATGTATTGGGGACAAAAAATACGCAATCCCATTGAATTAATGGGAGTGACTATTTTAGTCATGACCTCCACCATGCTTATTGGTAACACCATTTTAGGCCGTAAAGGCGACATAGGCTAAATAAATAATCTAATAATCTTCAATAAATATGCTAGCCGTACTCATAACGATTTATATTATTAAATTGTTCTTTATTGATAAAATAATGAAATTAAGGAGATATTAGATGAAAACCAGAATAAAGGAATTGCGTGCCAAGTACGATTTAACACAGGCCCAACTAGCAGAGAAAGTTGGTGTTAGGCGGGAAACCATTGTCTTCTTGGAGAAAGGAAAATACAACCCCTCTTTGAAATTAGCTTATTTAATAGCCAGAGTGTTAGAGGCAGATATTGAGGATATTTTCATTTTCGAGGAGAAAGAGCTGGAAATAGATAATTAAATATTTTTTCTTCATTTAAAGTGAAGAAAATTAATAGAATGTTTTTTAATTTTGTTCAAAAAAATAAAATAATATAATTTCAGAAATTATATATCACCCAAATTTAATCATTTCTTTTGGCTGGAAATTATTAGCCATGGTCCAGAAATAGGCCTCACCTTTAGCAATGCGGAAAATTATCAGGCCAGGATGGTTAAATGTCATACCAAACTCTTTAAGGAATGGCCTATCTTCTAAAACTTTCTTTTTAAGTTTCAAATCATTTACAAATTGAATTTCGCCTGCTACTCTCATCATGATCCCTGTTTGTTCATCTGGTTGCCAAAAACATGCTTCCACTTTATTATTGGCCTGCATTTGTCCATACATATCCTTTACAGCACCAATTTGAAAGTAAAATCCAGTTTCATCCGCAAACCAGAATCCTAAGGCCCTTACTCTTGGTTGATCTCCTTCTGCCGTGGCCAGATATCAAACTGGTGTTTCATTGGCAAATTTTATACAGTCTTTTAATTCCATTTTATCACCAGTTTAAATTTCTATTAGCTAATTTATGTTTTTATCTAATATTTTTAGTCAGTATTTTTTTACCCCACCACCACTTCATTAATTCCTAAAACAATTTTTTCCCTAATTTTCTTAAAGTAATAATAAAATTTAATAATAATTCCATTGATATTAGATTAAGAATTATTTAGGAGATGTGATACCATAGAAAAAAAGTTATGGAAATCATTCGTACTTTCATTAATTTATCCTGGGCTGGGCCATCTATATGCTGGAAACAAGATTATTGGAGCATTATTTATAATAACAACTTCATATCTACTGATTAGTGGAATATTTTATGATAGGTTAGTTCGGAACTTGATGATAATCATGGGTTATTGGCTATTGATAGCTCTTTTAGCTGTTATAAGTGCCAACAGACATAATATAAAATATAAAAACGAAATAGAAGCTCTTTCAGAGCCTGGTGTTTTGTGCCCTAATTGCCAAACAAACAATCCGGTTGAAAATGAAGAATGTATAAACTGCCATAAAAACTTAAAAGAAGTATTATTCTACAAAAGCTCTGAAGGCGTATTCGATTTTCCAGACATTGAAATAAACAAAACTGAAATTATTGAATATAAAAAAGGCCTTACTGGAAAAAGAAATGGCAAAACTGAGAAATATAGTAATCTTATCCATGATGTTGAAATCAAAAATTATGCAATAGAACCATATATTCAGATCAATTTCAAATATAAAGAAAAAAATGGGAATATTAAAAAAAAGTTTCTGGTTGTGAATAAATATAATCTAGAAGAAGTAAAAAAGGCTCTGGATTTGAAAAAAATCCAATATAGGGACATTCGACGAAGAAAATAAATTTTTAATTAACTTATTTTATTATTTTTACAGAAAAAACCAATATCTCTTTTTACATTATTTTAAAGGACATCATAACTATGTCCCTCCTCAAGATTGGCCTACTAAAAAAAATATACTTGGCCAATTATCATGGCAATGAAATAAGAAATTTGTGGTTGATTGAAAAAGGAATATAAATTACTTCTTAAAAACTACCAGATTTCCATCTATCCTGGTCACACTAGTAAATGAAACCAAAGTACCGGCCCCGGCATCCATTTCGGGATCATGATATTCGGCAGTAAATGCCTCATGTTTTTCGTGTATTTTACTAATTTTTCCTTTTAATTCTCGTCCTTCTTCTCCCCATTTAAATATTAATTCTTTACCTACTAATAAGGCCAGTTGAGATGAGATATCCATATTTATCACCTTTTTTCATAAAATTAACTAATTACATTATGTGTTTATACTTAGTTGATATTACACCATATCATTTATTCTAGATTAATTAATTGGATCTCAAATAAATGTGTTTATATTAATTAATATGTAACTATTAAAGAGAGAATTTATTTAGGTGGGAAAAAATGCAAAAATCGATTACATGGATAATTTTAGGTCTTATATTCATAGCAGTTGGACTGGTAGACCCTTACAATACAGTTATTATTACAGCAGGATTAATATTCCTGATCAGCGGCTTGTTCATGTATAAAAAATTTGAGAATAAGAATATGTATGTGGGATTGATCTCAATTGTTCTGATTTTAATGTCCATTTTAACATATTTAGAGCTATTTAGCCCGAATTATACTGGAAATGTTTTATTTAATGGAATTTTCTTTATTCTGATAGTTTTGGTCGGAATTTACATTATTTACAGATTTCCTAAAAAATGGGAATTATAAACAAGAATTTTTGGCCATTAATAAATACCATAAAAATATATTAAAAATAAATTAATCTATATAAATTAATCTATATAATTGGAGGCTTAGTTTTGGGTAAATTTTTAAAAAGTTTTAATTATGGTGCAATTATCATTGGACTTTTTATAAGTCTTTTAATTACTATTATTTTAAAATTTTTTATCGGTAGCCTTGCCCTGTTTTTTTTGCCTCTTATGGCCGGTTTAATTTCTGTATTTTTAGCAAATGAATCTGAATATATTAATGGCATAGCTAATGGACTATTGGCAGGGTTAATTTCCATTATATGGATTGGTCCATTTTTTCTACTTTTAGGGCCATTAGGAGGATTTTTAGGAGCCATATTAAACCAATATTTAAATAAAGGTGATATTAAACCTATTTTAGGTAAAAAAAATATAGAAAATAGATTAAATCCTATTAATAACATTATTAATAATTTAAAACTTAATAAAATAATTATAGTAATTGCATCTGTTCTTTTAGGAATAATTTTAATCTGGGGAGTTTTTTCCATACCCCCAATAGAGGAGTCCCATATTGATAAAGTCCCTGTAATTAACAACACAGCTGGAAATAATCAAACCACTCCCAATCCTGAGGAGGTGGCTTTGAGACAAAACCTGACAAAATCATTGGAATTGTTTTTCAGCAATTTTAACTTAATGTTCAAGCAAAATGGTGTAAGTAATGGATATATACTCAATACTATTCAAATAGTTAGTTTAAATAAAACATCAGCTAATCAGGTTCAAATAACAGTGAATTTAACCAGAATCTCCAGTAATGGAGGCCAATTTAATTCAGTGTGGAATGGTCCTTTTTATTTAGTTAATGGAACCTGGGTTGATAAGGGCGAATTTGTACAAATACATTCGTATAACAGTACTAGTGGAAAAGATACATTATGATATCTATTTAATTTTTAAAAATAATAAAATTTTATTTTTTAATCTATCAACTGAATTATTATTTCTAAAACTATATTACTGTGCATTGATCACTTTAACTGCATTTTTTTTCCTTTTACACAAATCCCGGCATGTGCCACATTTGACGCACTTATCCGTGTCAATTATATGAATTTCATCCTTAACCCCGCTTATTGCTTCTACTGGGCAGGATTTAATACAAACCATACATCCGTCGCATATTTCAGAGTCAATGACATATTTTATGAAATCCTTACAGTTGAGAGCTGGACAAACCCCGTCTTTAATATGGGCTTCGTATTCATTCATAAAAAAACGAGTGGTGGTCAAAATAGGATTTGGAGATGATTGACCTAGGCCACATAGTGAACCCTTTTTTATGGCCATAGCTAGGTCATTTAGTAATAATAAATCCTTTTCAGTTCCTTTACCAGTGATAATATCTGTTAAAACATCCAACATCTGTTTTGTTCCCAGTCTGCAGGGGACGCATTTACCACAGGATTCTCTTTGAATGAATTCCAAAAAATACCGAGCCACTTCTACCATGCATGTGCTCTGATCCATGACTACCAATCCTCCAGAACCCATCATGGCCCCGACACCTAAGAGGGAATCATAGTCAATAGGGGTGTTAATGTGTTGGGCAGATATACAGCCTCCAGAAGGTCCTCCAATTTGAACTGCCTTAAATTCACCATCCCCGACAATTCCACCACCAATATCAAATATTACTTCTTTTAATGTGGTTCCCAACGGTACTTCAATCAAGCCGGTGTTTTTAACCTGACCCACCAAGGAAAATGTTTTAGTACCTTTACTACTATCAGTCCCCACTTCGGAATATTTTTCAGCTCCTTTCTGCATGATTAGAGCCGCACTGGCCATGGTTTCCACATTGTTTATGACAGTGGGCTTTCCAAATAGCCCTTCAGTAGTAGGAAATGGTGGCCTGGTTCTAGGAGTTCCTCTTTCACCTTCAATAGAAGCCAAAAGAGCAGTTTCCTCACCACATACAAATGCTCCGGCTCCTTCTTTTATTATAATTTCCAAGTTAAATCCAGATCCCTGAATATTTTCTCCTAAAAATCCTCTCTCCTTCATCTGAGCAATGGCTATTTTTAAACGCTCCAATGCTAGAGGATATTCCGCCCGGCAGTAAATATATGCTTTTTCAGCCCTAATAGTCTTAGCAGCAATTAATATTCCTTCTAAAACAGAATGAGGATCACTTTCCAAGAGTGAACGATTCATAAAGGCTCCAGGATCTCCTTCATCAGCATTACAAACCAAATAATTTGTTTCCTGGTTGGAATCTATACAGAATTGCCATTTCATCCAAGTGGGGAATCCCGCTCCCCCCCTTCCCCGAACTCCTGCTTTTTTCATTACTTCGATTATTTCTGATGAATCCATACTCATGGCCATAATAAATCCAGAATATCCCCCTTGGGCTAAATAATGGCCAATATCTGTAGGGTCTATGAATCCGCAGTTTCGGAGTATCCTACGCTCTTGCATTTTCATAGATTTTTTTTCAAAAAGAGGATTTATAGATTCTATTTCTCCTTGTCCCCAAGATCCTAAGGCATACTCGGGTAAAGGCGTATCATTAATGATATGAGATTTAGTTATCTCTTTTGCAACTTTTTTAGTCACATTTCCATATATTACTGCTGGTTTTTGTGGTTTAATAACCATTATAATTGGCTCGGCATAACATAGACCAATGCAACCCACATCAATCATTTCTATATCATATGCAACCTTTTCAATTTCTTCTTTAATTGTTTTTTTTGCTATTTGCGCCCCTGCAGAATTTCCACATGTTGCTGATCCAATAAAAACTGCATTTTTGTCAGAAAATATTAAATCATAATCCTTTTTTTCTTTTTGGACCATTTTTTCAAAGTTCATGATTTTTCCCCAGTAAATTTAATCAAAATAATTTAAATATTATTCTGACGATTTTTCAGGATTATATCCTCTGAAAAGCTTTTTAACACTTCTTAATGATAGTTTAGACTTTATTTCATCATCTACCATGGCTGCAGGAGCCAAAGCACAGCATCCTAGACATCCCACTGATTCTAAAGAGTAAGCTCCATCAGGAGTAGTTTCTCCTTCCTTAATATCCAAATGACGTTCCATGCCCTCTATTATTTGTTGAGCTCCAGTTACGTGACATGCCGT
>JAUXXK010000141.1 GCA_030681145.1 Methanobacteriaceae archaeon
ATATCCCCTTGAAATGAATTAACAGTATTAGTATTATTAATGGTGAGAAAATATTCTCAAATTATAATTATTTAATAATTCTAAGTATAAATTTTTTTTTATAAATAAAATAAAAGTCAATAATCAATATTTATTCTTTATTCTAAAAAATTTAAGCATAAGTTCTTTTTTTGATTTATTTAAAACAGATATTTATTACTAACATCCACCTAAAATCAGTATAATATCTGGAATTGATTTTTCAAAAGAATATATTATAACAATGGTGCTTTTAAATGGATAGAGATTATGTAAAAATTATTAATAATACTCCTTTTGGACATATAGTTATATTATGGGGTATGGAAGATTATTCTACCATAATAAGAAATGTTTTCATCCCCAAACCTGATATGTCTGCTGAGGACCAAGTATTAGAAATTTATCCAGATTTTCATGAATTTTCTTGTCCTGAAATTGATGAATTAGCTAATTCTATCTATAAGTTTCTCAAAGGGGAAGATATTGTGTTCTCTCTGGATATGTTGAACCTGAATAATTGCTCTTTATTCCAAAAATCAGTTCTTCAAGCACTAAATAATATTCCAAAAGGAAAAGTAAGCTCATATCATCTTCTGGCTAAATATCTGGGTAATGAAAAAGGTGCTAGGGCTGTGGGTAATGTTTTATCTAGTAATCCTTTTCCCATCATAATACCTTGCCACCGGGTTATTCGATCTGATGGCACTTTAGGAGGTTTTCAAGGAGGTCTTGATATGAAAAAGGCCTTACTGGAAAATGAAGGAATCAATTTTGATAATAAGGGAAAACTAATATTTGATTGTTTCCACTATCAAGAGAATAATAATGCCCAGAAAACTTTTTAATCTTCTAAACTCTTTAATATCTAATTAATTTAATTGCATGAAAAAGGCTGTAAAAAGGAGGAATCTTATCTATGCTCAATATCGGTTGTCATCTATCTAAATCTAAAGGATATTATCACATGGGTAAAGAGGCACTTAGTATTAATGCCAACACCTTTCAATTCTTCTCCCGTAATCCTCGAGGAGGCAATGCTAAAAAAATGGACGAAAATGATGTGGCCCGTTATTTAGAATTGGTCAAAGTTCATGATTTTGCTAAAATATTGGCACACGCGCCTTACACTATGAATGCTTGCTCTAAAGATCCGGGTTTAAGGGAGTTTGCCCGTAATATGATGGTTGATGATTTGAAAAATATGGAATATTTACCAGGCAATATGTATAATTTCCACCCAGGTAGTCATGTGGGCCAGGGTCAAGAGGCTGGTATTGAGTTTATATCAGAAATGTTAAATCAGGTTCTGGTCCCTGAACAAAATACCATGGTTTTATTGGAGACTATGGCTGGTAAGGGTACTGAAATAGGGCGAAACTTTGAAGAAATCAAATCCGTTCTGGATAATGTTGAATTATCTGAGAAGATGGGAGTTTGTATGGACACTTGTCACGTACATGATGCAGGATATGATATTGTAAATGACTTAGACGGTGTATTGGATGAGTTTGATACTGTTATTGGCCTAGATAAATTACAGGCGGTGCATTTAAATGACACTCTCAATGATTTGGCCAGCCACAAAGACCGTCATGCGGGTATTGGTAAGGGAGTGATTGGTTTTGATGCCATAGTAGGAATAATTAATCATCCCCTGCTATCTAAATTACCATTTTATCTTGAGACTCCTAATGGTTTGGAAGGATATGAAGAGGAAATACGACTTTTAAGGTCAGTTTATAAAGAATAGATAAATAACTTAATTAAATTTTAATTATTACTATAAAAGATTTAAATATTTATTAGATGGAATATATTGTATAGCATTAATGTTCAGTGAAAAAATATGTTTGGTGTGGGGGAATAATATGTCAAATAAAATAAAGGCAATTTATGACAGGCTTTACAGTCTTTATGGCCCCCAAGGTTGGTGGCCATTGATTAACCACGAAGGCTCTAATCCTACTAAAACTGGGGCTATTAATGGTTATCATCCTGGAGATTATAATCTTCCCATTGAAAGAAATGACATCTATGAGGTTATTATAGGCACAATTTTAACTCAGAATACATCCTGGCTATCAACTGAAAAGGCACTTTACAACCTCAATCAATTAAATGTGATTAATCCTGAAAAATTATTAGGTTTGGATGATGATGTATTAAAATCCACTATCCGCCCTGTGGGATTTATGAACCAGAAAGCAAAGTATATTAGAGATGTCACTGAGTTTTTCATATCTCTTGCAGGAAAAGCTCCTACTAGAAAAGAAATAATCTCAGTAAATGGTGTGGGTAATGAAACCGCAGATTCCATACTATTATATGCTTATAAAAAACCGGAGTTTGTTATTGATACTTATACCAAAAGAGTGATGTTACGCATGGGTCTGGTTGATGAAAAAATAAGGTATATGGGCATGAAAAAACTGTTTGAATCCAGCTTACCGGAAGATGTGGCCATTTATCAAGAATACCATGCTTTAATAGTGGAACATGCCAAAAGATATTACAGTAAAAAACCATATGCTGTGAATGATCCATTATTAGAACTTTTTAAATAACTAAAAAAATATTTATACTATTTTTTTAATTTAATACTAAATTTAATTATAAATTTTCAGTTTATTTTTAAAAATTATTAAACAATGCTTTAATAAAAAAAAAGTTTTTATTTTTTAGATTATGCATAAAAAATAGGGTGGATTAAAATTATTAGTCTTATCCAAGAAAAAAAACATTTTTCTATGACTTTTCTATTTTTTCAACTTTATTCTCACCAAATAAATTGAACATTTCCATTAATCCCGCTATTATTAAGAAAGCCCCAATAATCGAAGCTAATACTAATGGATTTCCCACATAGGTTCCAATTATTGTAAATAATATACCAATTACAATTCCTAAAACCCCAATACCCTTAGTTTTAAGGCCTTCACCTGATATTAGTGATATTAATCCTGCTAAAACTAAAAAGAATCCAACTGTATAAATTGCTGCAAATGTGAAAAATTCAAATGCTTTAATGTCTCCCAGAAATACTATCCCCATCATTATAACAAATATAGCAACCATTAAAACGGCTATTCCTGCGGCCAAGCTTTTTGATTTTAAACTTTGCACTAAAAACCAGATTCCTAAAAATATCATTCCAATACCAGCAATATCATTTAATGCGAAAACACTGATTAAAGGAAATATAATAACGATTAACCCTAATAATACTGCTAAAATACCTATAAGAACGTTTTTTGATTCGCTCATGATTAAGTCTCCAAAATTTAAAAAAGGGTTGTTTGATTTGTTATTTTAATTTTATTAATTTGCTGGTTTAAAGAATAAAGATATTCCTTCAATTATTAACCATAATCCTATTAAAAAAGCCAGGTAATATGGGTCCCATGCATATGAGGCCAGTATCATGTATAATATACCTAATATTACACCTAAAAATCCTACTCCTTTACCTATAGTTTCATCATTAACGAAAAATGACATTATACCTGAAATTATAAGGAAGAAACCGGCAAAGTATAGCCAGAAGCTAGCTAATATACTGAAAGCCATTACACTTCCAAACAATCCAATTCCTACAATAATTGCAATTAATCCTAATATTAAATTAGCAATACTTACTCCTTTACTAATTTCCCAGGTTCCAAAGCTTTGTACAACAAACCGAATACCTAATAAGATTATTGCAAATCCAGCAAGCACACTAGCTGTAAATACACTGAAAATTGGAAAAGCAATCACTAAAATACCTAAAATTATCGCTAAAATGCCTAATAAAACATTATTTCCTTCTGCCATTGGCTATCCCCTCTATTAATTATTTCAAACAAACCCTAGTTAAATATTATTACCCATATCATATAATTGTGTATGGTATGATGCTCAGTTTTGTGAAATAAAAAATTAATGGATATATTT
>JAUXXK010000144.1 GCA_030681145.1 Methanobacteriaceae archaeon
CAATATAAGAAAGCTTTACCTGAGCTATTAATGGAAAAAGTGATAGTTCAAGATAGGACCCCCGCACAGATTAAAGAGATTGTCCGTGAAAATCAAGACATCAGAGCAAAACAAGAAGAAATCAATAAAGAATTCAAGAAGATACTAGAGTATGCTAATAATGATCCTGATGGTTTCGCTGATTTCCTGAAAAAAATGAATAAAAATGAATAAAAACACCATTATTTTTTTATTTTCTAATATCCCTACACTAAAGTTTATGATTTCAAGAGCAAGGAATTTATTGAACTTGAAGACTAGCACAAAAATTCATAAAAATATTAGAATTCGCAAAAACAGACCCCGAAGGATTCATAAAACACATGAAGAATAAATAATAAAATATTAATTTTTTTATTGATTTTAAGGGTTTTTAACCATACCATAAAAACCCTTTAAACCAATTTTTCAAGATCCACCTTGTTATAGATACATTTCGATAAAAATGTACCTAAATTATTATTTTTAAATAATATAATTAATATTTTTCGATTTAAAATTTTGGAAGATTAATATTATCTGAAGCTATTTTTTGAGTATCTGTGCGAATAAATTTTAATCCATCAATTTCCACTATATATACATCTGATTCTTTAAACCAGTTCTCATCAGTATTAATTATTGTTACAAAGGTTGTGCCTGTCTCAATGGCCGGTATTAGTTCATTTCGAAGTAAAAGTTCTGAAGGTCCTATTGACCCGCCAGTATCCTGATGTACTTTTAAAAGACCAACATGTTTACTTCCAATACTGCAACGTACTGCTGAAATATAATAATCTGCCCATTTACTCAATTTATAACACCTTTTCATAAATTCTTTTTATAAGAAAAATAATGGGAGGAAAGGATGAATCTACTTTTATAATTTGGCGAATATTTTTTATTTTATTTAATAGATTCATCCAAAATAATTAATAATATCTGTTCTATTTTTAAAATTAAATTCAGGATGTTTTGCTATGCACTCCTTTAATATTTGAGTGTTGTTTAAAAACTTGTTAAAGCGTTTAGACAAGCAGCTATGGTTATTTTCAATATTCAAACAATCCACTAAAGATTGCATTGAGTATTCCCATGTTTTATATTCTAATGAAGAATTGAATTTTTCATCAATTTTAAATGTCATTAAAATCCCCTCAATTATTATTTAAGCGATATTTAATAACTTCTCATTATACTAATCATAACTTCTATTGAATATCATTAATAAATTATTGGAATAAAAAACAAAAAGAAAGACTTAAATACTACAAAATAGCCATTTTAGGATTAAATCATTAAATTGAGCAATTATAGATAATAAAATTATTGAATCAAATACTTTTCACTTGCTCTCTTACACTTTTCATCTATATTATACTCATCATAATAGTTTATTAAGAAATTAATTGGTGTGGTATTATATATGCAAACTAAAACTTTATTAGATATTATTAACGAAGAGGGGACTATTTTCAGGGATAAAGATGTGATTACTATTGAGTATATGCCTGAGAATTATAATTTCCGGGATCATCAACTAAAAAAGATGGCAGTGCATAGTCGTGAACTGAAACGAGATCATAAACCCCAGAATATGATGCTTGTAGGGCCGTGTGCTTCTGGTAAAACAACGGCTGTGAATAAATTCTTTGAATTAGTTGAAGAACATTATAATAATGCTGTTTGTGTTCATGTGAACTGTCAAAGTTATACTACTGAATATAAGGTTTTCATAAAGATTCATGAGAAGATCTTCGGCCAAAGAGTACCTGTAGGTGGCCTATCAACATTCTCAATTTACAGTAAGGTCATGGATTATATAATAAAAGAAAATAAGATCCTCATAGTGGCCCTGGATGATTTTGATTTTATTAAAACCAGTAAAGACTTGAATCGGACACTTTATACTTTACTCCGTGCTCATGAAACCTACCCTGGAGCCAAAGTCACAGTGTTCACCATAACATCTCATTTAACAAAAATGATTATAG
>JAUXXK010000145.1 GCA_030681145.1 Methanobacteriaceae archaeon
GGATGTTCCATTTGATGTGGAGTTAATGGAACGGGAAATAAAAAAATCTGGTATTGAATATTCTTCCAGAACCGTGGAAATTGAAGAAGATTTCATAAAAGAAATAAATGAATTCAAACCTGATTTGATTTTAGCTGATCATTCTTTACCACATTTTGATGGTTTATCTGCATTGGAAATTGCCAAGTTAAAATGTCCAGAAGTTCCATTTATTTTTGTAAGTGGTACTATTGGTGAAGAATTTGCTGTGGATGCCCTTAAGAAAGGGGCTAAGGATTATGTTCTAAAAAGTAATCTTTCTAAAATAGTTCCTGCAATTCAAAGAGCTTTAGAAGAGGTTAAAGAACAGCAAAAACGTAAAAAAGCTGAACAGGCTCTTATTAAAAGTCATTGGCAGCTGATGGAGGCCCAAAAAATTGGCCACTTTGGTAGTTGGGAATGGAATATCCATTCAGATACCATGGATTGTTCTGATGAATTTTATAGAATTTCAGGTATTGAAAAAGAAAGTTTTACCAACAATTATCAATCTTTCATTAGCAGAATTCACCCAGATGATTTAGAAACAGTTTCAGAATATACTAAATCCGCTTTGGAAAATTTAAAACCATTTTCTGCAGAATATAGGATAATTAGGCCCAACGGTGATATTAGGTTTGTATCTTCTCATGGAAAAGTAATTACTGGAGATAATAGTGAAGTTTCTCGTATTATTGGTACAGAACAAGATATAACTAGTAGTAAAATTGCTGAAGATAAATTAAAACAATCCCTTAAAGAAAAAGAGATGCTTCTTCAAGAAATTCACCACAGGGTGAAAAATAACTTACAAGTTATTTCCAGTTTACTAAGGCTTCAATCTTATCATATTACTGACCCGGAAGCTTTAGAAATATTTAGAGAAAGTCAAAATAGAGTTAGCTCCATATCGCTGGTTCATGAAAAGTTATATCAATCGCATGATACTGGATGCATTGACTTTGCAGACTACCTTAAAAGCTTAACAGAAGACTTGTTTCAGTTTTTCCCTAATACAAATTCAAGTAAAATTAATCTAAAACTGGAACTGGAATATGTTAAACTTAATATTGAAACTGCAATCTCATGTGGCCTTATTATAAATGAATTACTTACTAACTCTCTTAAACATGCTTTTACTGCCGTAGAATCGGGAGAAATTTATGTAGGCCTTATTAAGGATAAAAATAATAAAATATTATTGACAGTGGCTGATGATGGTCAAGGATTACCTTCTCAATTTAATTTGGATGAAATAGATTCTTTTGGACTTGAACTTGTCCAACATCTCAGCAAACGTATTAATGGAGATATAACCATTGATAGATCAAATGGAACCAGTTTTAAAATTAGCTTCCAAGAATTGAATTACAAGGGAAGAATAACAAATGGTGAATGAGAAAATAATAATTGTGGAGGACGAAGAACTGGTTGCCCAAGACATAAAATTGATTTTGGAAAACTTGGGTTATAATGTTCCTGCCATAACTCCCTCTGGAGAGGAAGCACTTAAAAAAATTGAAAAATATGCGCCCGATTCTGTTTTAATGGATATAATGTTGGAAGGAGATATGGATGGAATTGAAACTGCGCAGATGATTTTAGATTTGTATGATATTCCAGTGGTTTATCTTACAGCATACAGTAATGAAGAAATATTAAACAGGGCTAAAATGACAGAACCTTATGGTTATGTCCTTAAACCATTTAAAGAAAGAGATCTTCAAATCAATATTGAAATGGCCATATATAAGCACGAAGCTAGAAAAAGTAGGCATCAACTTTTGCAGCAGAAGGCGGTTAATAAATATCTTAAAAAGACCTTGGAAGAAAAAGAAACTTTGATGCGTGAAATTCATCATAGGGTAAACAACAACCTTCAAATTATAATTAGCTTGCTTTCTCTCCAATCTAAATATATTGAAGATGAAATGTTTAACGATTTTCTTAAGGATTATGTTAATCAGCTAAAATCCATGTCTATGATACACGAAAAGGTTTACCAGTCAAAGGACCTTTCCAGTATTAATTTTAATCATTATCTTTATAGCTTGGCTTCCCAATTATCCAGTTCCTATAAAAAAGATCCAGATATTGATATTATCATTAATTCTGAGAATGTTTTTCTTAATGTAGAAACAGCTATTCCCTGTGGCCTTATCATAAATGAAATTCTCACTAACTCTCTTAAACACGCTTTTGTAGGGGTTAATCCTAGTTCTGATAAACGTAAAATTATCGTGGAATTTTATTCTGATGATAATGCTCGTTTTGAACTTTTCATTAGTGACAATGGCGTTGGAATACCTGAAGATGTACAATTTCCGTTTAATGGTTCATTTGGATTTAAAATGATTAACACTTTGATTAATCAACTGGGCGGAACTGTTGATTTTGTTGGAAATTGTGGTACTTCATTCAGGATACAATTTGAAGAATTAAGATATTTAGAACGGGTTAGAAATCATTAATTTATATTCTGATTAATAAATTTCTAATTAATTTTAATCTATTAATTATAGGTTAATAAAAAAAGATTTTCATCATTAAATATTATTTTTTTAAATTTTTTTAATTAATTATTTAATATTTTCAAAAAAGCATTATAATAATTTTATTAAAATTATTCTATCTAACATTTAGAATCATTAATTAATGTAGCTTTGCCCGGTCATAAACATTTCTGAGTGTTTGCATATCAACACTGGTGTAAATTTGAGTAGTGGATAAATTGGAATGTCCCAATAATTGCTGTATGGCCCGGATATCCACCCCATTTTTTAAAAGGTGGGTAGCAAATGAGTGGCGAAGAATGTGAGGAGTTACCTTCTTTTTTATTCCAGCCATACTTGCATACTTTTTTATCATCATCTGAATGTATCTGGGAGTAATAGGGTTTCCAAAACGATTTAAAAACATATAATCCCCCTGATGAAATCTCACATTCAGATAATTCTCAATTAAAAATCGGGTTTCTTCATCAAAAAGAACGATACGATCTTTTTCACCTTTCCCTCTAATTCTAAGAGTTCTATCGTCCAGATCAACGTCATCAATTTTTAAAGAAACTAACTCGGATACCCTTAACCCTGAAGAGTAAAGTAATGCGAGAATAACCTTGTTTCTTAGTTTATTACTGGTCTGTAATTCTGAATCTCCTTTTAAGGGATTGTCACAATTTACCGCATTAATTAAATTAATTACTTCTGTTTCATTAAGGGATTTAGGCAAAGATTTGGTTCTTTTAGGTGTTTTAACATCCTTTAAAATATCAATATTATTAAATTCAAGAAATTTTTTTAGCACCACTGTTACTAAGTAAATGTAATTTTGGGAGACGTGTTTTTCTCGTTTAAGATATTGTATGTATCTTTTAAATGATCTTAAAACTCTTCTATCGTCATAAAGATCTTTTTCAGATAATAAAAATTTGTAAAAATTATTTACAATAGATTTATAAGTTTTAATGGTATTACGAGAGTAATTCCTAATTTCAAGTTCTATAAGATACTCTTCAATCATATCTGGAAAATCAAAAACTTCTAGAACTGTTTTTTGTTTTCCATCCTCTGATTGAGCTGGAAAGTTTCCATTAGCATTTCCAGTATCGGTAGGTGATGTTCTTTCATTTTGGGGTGAATAATGGCTCATTATATCAGAATTTTTATTTTAGTATAATATTCCATAATATCTATAAATACACTGTTTAAAACTACATCTATAGATTAAAAATTATATTTAATATTCTTTTAGAATATTCAGCTGTTTAAATATATTATAAGAATATTGTAGTTAAAAAAGTCTTGTATATTTTCTTAAATAAATTTTTTATTAAAATATCACATATAACTTCGGTCAATGTGTTCATTTTGATATTTGGGATGAGTTTCAAATGACCTTCCCGTGATATTTAAATCTTTTTGCAGAGCATTTTCAAGGGTTTGATACCTATTAATAATCTGGTCTTCAATGGAAATGGCTTTTTTAGTGGCTAATTTCATATGACTACTAGTTATATATTCACTATTTT
>JAUXXK010000149.1 GCA_030681145.1 Methanobacteriaceae archaeon
TTATTCCTCAATTCTTCATAAGCATAGTAAGTATTTTTGTTCCATTTATTATAATGTTATCTCTCAATGTTCAGCTGACTTTAATAGTAATGAGTCCGGTAATTCTATTTGCACTCTTTTCAACATTTTTTGGAAAAAAAATGGAAATTATTCAAAAATCATTCTTAGATATAAATGCCACAGCATATTCATTTTTAAAGGAAAGTTTGTCTATAATACCATTAATAAAAGTTTTTAATCTGGAAAGTTGGGCTGGAAAAGATTCCATAATCATGTGGATGAATATTATGATGTTTCCATAAATTACACTAAAACATCATCTTTAAGTTCATCAGTCGGTTCTCTAATTTTTGGTGTGCCCACAGTTCTGCTTATTGGATTTGGAGGTTATATGGTAATGGATAATGCCATTAGTATAATTACATTCACTGCCTTTTTATCATATGTTACTATATTTTTCTCCCCCATATCCCAGTTATCCATTATATGGACCTCTTATAAAAGTGCAGTACCGGCTTTTAATAGAATAAAAGAAATATTTGATATGGATAAAAACACCAATGGATCTCAAGAACTTATAATTAAACAAGGAGTAATAAAATTAGAGAATATTGATTTTTCTTATGATGAACGGAATATTCTAAAAGGGTTCAATGCCCAATTCAAAAAAGGATTAAATTATATCATCGGAGAAAATTGTGCTGGAAAAAGCACTATCTAAAATTAATCACTTCTTTATATCCCATGGATGCAGGAATTATTGAAATAGATGGGCAGAATATAGCAAATATTAAAAAAGAATCTTTAATATCTAAAATTTCCATTATATTTCCTGAAACTTATCTTTTCGATGGGTCCATCTATGACAATATACACATTGGAGATTTATCTTCTTCAAAAGAGGATGTTGTTCGTGTTTCGAAGATGGTTAAAATCCATGAATTCATAGAAAAGACCCATGAAAAATATGATACACCAGTTGGAGAAGAAGGCCTGATGTTATCCAGTGGTGAAAAACAAAAAATTGCACTGGCTAGAGCTGTTTTAAAGGATTCACCAATCATTCTCTTAGACGAAGTTACTAAATCAATTGATTTTGAATCTAAAGAAGCAATCAATGAAGTAATAAACAACCTGAAAAATGAAAAAACAATAATCATTGTTACCTATAATGCAGAAGAGATAGATAATAGTGGAAATTTAATTTATATATAAACCAGAATAAGAAGTTATTTTTCAAAAATTGTATAATGGGATTTTCTGGAGTATGTTTTAATGAATTTAAAATAAATATCCTCTAAAAAGATTTTTATCGGTATTCCGCAATTTATAGGCGGTTTGTCCTTTTTAATTAGAAATCAGATAATTTTAAATTTTATTAAGTGAATTATTTTTTATAATTTATATTGGCTTAATTTATGACCTATATTCCATCTTAAAAACATTCTCCAGAACAGCCATCAACAATGAACTTAATAAAAAAAATCATGTGTTCAAGGTTATATTTAAACAGCTATTCAAAGATTTATACTACAAAAAATCATCGGAAGAACTAGTAATCACATTCTCGACCGAAAAATAAAGGCATGATATAATGTTCCGGGGAGATCTTAATAACTTCAGGAACTTATTTTATATTATACCTTCTAAAAGTAAAGATAGTAGATTTTAATAAAAAGCTTTATTAATATAGTGTATTAAAATACAATTAGGTGATATGAAATGAAAGAAGAGAAAAAATTTTTCAGCACTATGGATGTAAAAGATAAGAATGGAAATATACTAGGCGCAGTATGTGTGACCCCATCGAAAGAAATTGGGAAAAGAGACATCCTTTTAATGGATGAAAAAAGCATGACACAATCTGCTAGAAGCACCACAGAATTAATTAACATGCTTTCCAAAAAAAACGTAACTTTTGAAGAGAAAAAGCTAGTTCTAGACTTCTTATCAGAAAGACTAAGAAATTTAGAACAAAACATGCCCCCAAGTGCTTCCAAAAAAACAAAAAAGACTATAAAATAATTATTTAATAATCCGTTAATTTAATGTGCTAAGAATTATTAGGAATCAATAAATATGAAGACTGGCTTGGTAAACCCCATTGAAATATTATTAGTAGAAGACAATCCTGGTGATATTCGTTTAATTGAAGAAGTTTTTAAAGATGCTAAGATCGAAAACAATATGCAAGTGGCGCAAGATGGTGAAAAAGCCATGAAAATACTTCGAAGAGAAGGTAAACATGCCCACGTCAATCGCCCAGATTTGATACTACTGGATTTAAATTTACCTAAAATGGATGGAAAAGAAGTTTTAAGGGAAATTAAGGAAGATGAAAATCTTAAATGTATTCCCGTGATAATTTTAACTACATCTACCTCTAAAAAGGATATTTTAGAGACATATAAACATAATGCTAATTGTTACATTAATAAACCATTTGATTTTGACCATTTGCTTAAAGTAATTAATAATATTGAAAATTTCTGGCTTAACACAGTAAAACTACCTCCCAGGTGAATAGTATGCAGGAAAATAATACAAATATCTTGATTATTGAGGATAATCCGGGAGACGTTGTTATAATCAGGGAAATGTTTAATGACATTGCTGATATTCATTTTAATCTATTAATTGCGTATAATTTTGAAGAAGGGTTGAAAATTCTTGATAAAGAGGATACAGATCTTCTACTTCTAGATCTTAATCTACCTGACAGTCATGGAATTGATACTTTCATTAAAATGAACCAAAATTTCCCAAATATCCCCATAGTTATACTTACGGGTCTTGTTGATGAAAAATTAGCTATCAGAGCTTTGGGGGATGGTGCTCAGGACTATTTGGTTAAGGGGCAGATTGATGGTCATTTATTGACCAAATCCATTAAATATGCAATGGAACGCAAAAAAATAGAACTAAAATTAAGAAAAAGTGAAGAGAGATATAAGGTAATTGTAGAAAAAGCCCAA
>JAUXXK010000151.1 GCA_030681145.1 Methanobacteriaceae archaeon
CATCAATAACACTGTGAGCTTCCTCAGTTCCAGAGGCAATTAATTGAATAGCTCCGGTCTTACAAGCACCAACACAAGCACCACATCTTCTACAAAGTTTAGGGTTAATATTAGGAATATTTTCTCTAATTGGTTCTGAGAGAATAGTTCTCATTTTAATAGCATCATAAGGACAAGCTTCCCTGCATAATACGCATCCAAAACATTTATCATCCAGTTCTATATGTTTATCTGGAGGTGTTTCATGCACCGCGTCCACAGGACATGCTTCTAAACAAGGGCGATTCTTGCATTTTTCGCACTTGCTGTGGTCAATTTCATAGTCCACTTCAACATCCCGGAGTGGTTTGAAGATTTTGTTAGTTGTTACAGGAATATTAATCAACTCCTAAGAGACTTTTTTGCCATTAATATATGATTTTAAACGATTTTATTATAATCAAGTTATTAAATTTAAAAAATGTTTTCTTAAATTAAATGGTTTTGTTAAATATGATTACTCTACCACCGGTAATTGAGATGGTTTAAGTGTGATTAAAATAACATCTTCCTCATCTATATTTTGATCCATACGGAATTTAGCCACATAATAGCCGGCCACACCAAAGGGACAGGTTTGATAGCATGTACTGCATCTTAAACATTTATCAGGATCTCTTTTAACACCATCTTCTTCATTATAGGATATGGCGCCTGAAGGACATTCATTCACACAAAGGCGGCAATTATTACATTTATCCTTGTCCCAGGTTAATATCCTCATTTTTAAACGATCTGTCATTTTTTCCATTAAATCCTGGACCATATCTTCTTTATTTATTATATCCAAGGCTTTTTCTTTTAAAGTGGCCAGAGGATATTCCATTTTGAAGGTTTTATCGTGAGGTAATTTTTTAATCTCTTCCTGACGATTTTCTATAGTTTTTTCTAGAGTATCTACTATTAAACGAATAATTTGTTTTTGTTCATCTATATTAGCGATATGAACCACTTTCAAAGCCCCTTTAACTGGGCAAGCATCGGTACAATCCCCACAAGAGACACATTTACTCTGATCCACTGTGATTTTATTATCTTCCTCAATTATGGCATCCACTTGGCAGGATTTCATACATTTTTTGCATCTAATACAGAGATAATCATCAATAACATACATTTTATCCACAGGTAGAATGGTGAATTCTTCCCGGATGAGGTGATTTTCACCACAAGTTAAAGTTTTAGGGTCAGTTGGACATACTTCTGCACAAAAACCGCAACGGATACAAGCCCCGACACTAATTTCGGGGTAGGTGAGTCCATCATGGTCTGTGGTGTCCTCGTCCCTGATTAATCTTATTGCTCCAGGGGCAGGGCAGGCTGCTGTGCATGCTCCACACCCTATACAATATTCTTTAAAAACTTCTGGAAAATCTCTAAAACGATCTGGTTTTTCCATTATTTCGTATTCAGATTTTGCTCCAGCAAATTTTTCTGCCCATGATTTTCGAGCAAATTCGTACATGTACCATATTACAGAAGACATAGGGCATCATCACATCGTAAATTTAATTCATTTTTTTTCTCTAGATAATATATTTTTGATAATTGTAAACAATGGAGAATATTCCTATTTAATATCAAATATTCCCTGGTAATGTTTTTCTTCACCTTTTTCATTGGCAACTATCACTCGCTCTGCACAAGCAATGCAAGGGTCTACACTGGCATAAGTGGCTATGGCGTCGGAGACTGTAGCCACATCATTTAGCATGTAGCGGGCACAGGAATCAATATTCATGATACTTGGTGTTCGAATAGAAACATTATTAATCAAATTACCATTGGTTTCAATCATATAGGTAACTTCTCCCCGGGGGGCTTCATTTCTCCATTCCCCATATCCTTTTCCAATTTCTACCTTATTACGTGTATCTCCTTTAGGTATGTTCTCAATAACCTGTTTAATCAGGCTGATGGATTGGGGTATTTCATCAAAACGGTTCATGTTACGGGCGAAATTATCTCCTTCTTTTCTCCAGATAACCTTGAAGTCCAGATGATCCCGGTAGGTATGATGGTCTTCCCGGAGGTCGTGTTTTAATCCAGACCCTCTGCCTATTGGTCCCACAGCTCTTCCTTTAATGGCATCTTCTTTACTCATTCGGCCTACTTTTTTAGATCTTAATCCTACCAGAGGACCTTGTTCATACATCTCCACATATCTATCATAGCCGGCTTCCAGTTTTATCATAATTTCCATAATCTGTTGGAGGTGAATATCTTTGGCATCCATGCGGACACCTCCCACCACATTCCAACCCATGTTAACTCTGTTACCGGTTAAAAGTTCTATGGCATCCATTACTGGTTCTCGCAATGCTAGCATGTACATGAAAAGGGTTTCGTGTTCTATGGCTTTAAAAAATGTGGAGTTGGCTAGTAAATGGCTTTGAATACGATCAAGTTCATTGGTTAGAACCCTTAAATATTGTGCTCTTAGGGGTGCCTGTTCTCCAGATATTTTTTCAAATGTTTCAGCAAAAGTCTGGGTGTGAATATATGAACATATACCACATACCCTTTCTGCAAGGTATATGGCCTTTTGCCAAGTTTTTCCTTCCATTATTCGTTCGATTCCCCGGTGAACGTAACCATAATCTATTTCTGCACTAATAACTTTTTCTCCTTGAGTTTTAAGCTTTAAACGCAGTGGTTCCTTTAATCCAGGGTGAATTGGTCCTAGTGGTAAAATCATTTCTTTTGCCTCCCTTTGGCAGCTATAGCTCCAGGAGCAACAGCAAGTATAGCTTCTAATATTTCTGAAGGTCTAGGTGGACAACCAGATAACTCAGCATCAACAGGTATAAAATCAGATACAGGTGCATTTACACTGCTGCCTTCCTGATTAAAAACATCCCCGGATATAGGGCAGTTCCCCAGAGCAACAACTACTTTGGGTTCAGGTGCCTTGGTATAAATTCTTCTCAGGTTTTCTTTCCACTGTTCGGTAACTGCTCCTGTAACCAGGATAACATCAGCTTCCCGTGGATTATTGTGAACATAAATCCCGTATTGTTCCAGATCGTATCGAGGAGATAATAGGGCCACCACTTCAATATCGCAGCCATTACATCCCCCTGAATTCACCAAACAAACGTGAATGGAACTCTTCCTTACTATATCTTTAAGAGCATCTAACATTTCTTTACCTCTTAATTTTCCCTCATAAGATTTTTTAAATGTGAATTATTTGATAATTAATTGTTTATTGAATAAATGGAATAATGATTTTATTTAATATGGATTTATTGTTATTAGGCTTGAATTTAATGGAATAAATGAATCTGTTTTTTTATAGAGTAAATTACTCCTTTATTAACTTTAAAAGCTGGTGTCTGCCATCTTCCAATGCTTTATCATACTCTAAACCATCCAATATTTCTTTTGTGATTTTACTGGTTATTTTATCGGCTTCTTTGGGAGATACAATTTCCATAACATCCGCCAGCCAACATAATCTTAAATCGGCGTGTAATCTTTCTTTAATGCATCGAGGACGTGCTGATTCAAAACGGGGGTGTAACGCTTCCAAGCTGGACATGTCCAGTTTATTAATAAGAATTTGTTCAAATTCATCATAATCAATTTCCAGTTCACTGGATAATGGTTTAATGATGTCATCCCTCCATTTATAACTTCTAATAATTCTGGTTTTCATCAACTCCAGAATTTCTTTATCATGGTCCATTAATAACACCTTGCTTGAAATTTATTGTAAATTTTTATAATTATATAATTTTAATGGAAACTATCTTTTATAATGTACTGGTAAGCAAATAGACAGCTCCTGAGATAATAATACCAATAACTGTTTCATATCGCCCATATCCTGGCCTCATCCCGAAAACCATGGCCACCATGAATAAACCTAGAGTAATTGAAATCATAGGGGGGATTAATGGTATTAAAATGTTATTGAGAAGAATAAACCAGCCTACAACAGCTACTATTAGTGCAATAACATCAATTTTTTCTGTTACAAAGGGTGCTGAATACTTTTTATAACTCAGCAGTAATCCCACGATAGATCCCAGTACAAAGGATATTAAATATATGAGGTATAGTAAATCGGTCACGAATATCACCATTTAAGCTGGTTGGTAGAGAACTATGAAGGCCACAATAAAGAATAATAAAGCAATAATAAATGCATATCCTTCCAGTTTTTCAGAATAATGAACTGCTTTGTCATTGTGAATGTAGGATAAAAGTACGGTAAACAAAACTGCCACCATAGTAACAGGAATTACCACCATCCACTGCAGGAAAGCCGCTAATCCACTGGCCAATATTACTCCTCCAGCAACTAAAGCTGTAAGAAATATTAAATCTTTTTCTTCTGCCATTTCTAATTCTCCTTCCATAGAAACTTTATAATTAAATTATAATAAATTTTTTAAGATTTTTTTTTGATGTATTAAGTGATTAAAAGACTATCATCAGTAATATGGAACCAACAATACCAATAAATGCAAATGTTACCTGCATCATAACCGAGTGATTAGGGTTTAATATAGGCGTAACAGCATTGATAAATGCCACTATAATAGTCATAATAACCATTCCCACCAGATATCCCAGTAAACTTAAAGGACCTATAAAGACGGTTAAAAATACCCAAAGGAGCATATACCATGCAATGGATTCTGAGATCATTAGATATCCTCTTAGTACTCCAAAGTGCTCAGTTTCGTAACCAGATACAATATCCTTTCCTTTGGTTATGGCAAAGGGAGAATATGGGGCTTTGGACAATATCAATACAAAGAACATGACCGCGGCTAATGGTATGGTGAATAATAAAGGCCCATTCGCGGCCTGATAACTGACAATATTGCTAAGTATCATGCTACCTGTTTGAAGGTAGATTATTATTAGTACTGCAAAGAGTGGAACTTCAGCTGCTGCTGAGAATACCGCCCTAACACAACTTAGTTTACCATAAGGTGATCCAGAAGAGGATCCTGCATTATGTTCCACGATTTTGTGCATGGCGTATACTCCAAAGATAAGTAACAATGATCCGTAAGTAACCGGACCCATGATAACCGCGATAATCCATATAGCAGATAATGTACTGGCAATAGCTACATAAAAAGGCATTGCTGCTGTTTTTGGGAAAGATGATTCTTTAATATAAAATTTTAGGGTGTGCAGTAAATGTTGTATAACTGGAGGTCCTGGACGCATCTGTATACGTGCCATGATCTTCCTCTGCAATCCCAATAGGATACTTCCCACTAGGAAAGCGATAATAACATTTAACAGGATGTTTGCCATTAGATTCATTTCATCACCGGTAATAAGTTGAGAGATTTAAACCGCTAGTATCCAATAAATGGTTCTCTGGTTCTCTCATCTTCCTCCTCTTTTGTAGCCTGGGCCATATTGATTAGACCCAGAGATAGTAAAAATAATGGTATTAAAGTAATTGATATTCCATATACAATCCAGTTAGCTGGATTAAAGATCAGGGCATATCCTAAACCTATAATTGAAATGGTAAACATTAGATAACTTGCTAATTTTATTTTATTCATATTATCACCTTTTACCCTAAACCCATATAATTATAAATTTTTAATAGTTAAATCCATCCATTTTATTTAAAATGGTTTATTAATGATTAATAAAATTTCTATTGCTCTAATAATCACCAGCAGCGAACTTAAGTGAATAATCAAGATGAAAGGAGAACCAGGAGTTCTAAACATTTCGGCCTTGGTAGCATAAAATGGGGCTACACCAGTTTCACCCATAATACCCATCAGTAGTAATAGGGAAGCAAAATACATCATTGGTGTGGTGGCTACATTGGCCAGTTCTAACAAACTTAATGTTCCTGAAGCAGCCAGTATTAATGCCGCACCTCCAAAAAGTGGTAGGGATGCTATCATGGCAATTAAACCGTACTGGAAAGCAGCATCAAGTACATCCACCATCTTCACAGCAGATACAATACCAATATTGACTATTCCTATAAGTGCTACAAATAATGTGAAGTTAAAAAGATCTCCGGTTATCATGGCTCCTGCAGTGGCCAGGCCACATACTATAGCCAGAAATCTTCTGATTTTAAATTCTTCCAGACCTATTTTTACTCTATTATTTTTAAGAGAACCAAAATCGGCTTCCACCTGAGTTTCAGTTCGACTTAGGGCAATTAATATGGTAAATATAAGGGCACCGGCAAACATAAACAGGCTGAAAGGAGTAATATAAAATACAATATCGCCCAGAGGTATTTGACCTAATATTTGTCCGCCTAATGTTGCTATATCCATCTGATACTCCTCTTTAAATTTTTAACATGA
>JAUXXK010000153.1 GCA_030681145.1 Methanobacteriaceae archaeon
ATAGATTTAACTCGACTTTGACTGCTTTTAAAAATTTCCAGATCTTTTTCATCTGAGAGAGACTTGGCCTGTAGACTAAGCAAGCTTGAAATAATTTGCATATTATTTTTAACTCTGTGGTGAAGTTCTCGTAAAATCAACTCTTTTTCATGTAGTGATGATTTGTATTTTTCCTCAGTATTTTTAATGGAGCTAATGTCAGTCATACTGAATACTACTCCATTATAGTTATTTTCAGAGTCAAAAAGAGGATTTCCTGATGAATTAAACCACATATAATGATTGTCAGCACATTTAAATCTGTGTTGGACGCTTCCTGGCTTGTAAGATTGATTAGCTTCTATAAAAGTACTCATGACTTTTTCCATATCATCAGGATGGGTTAATTGTATGAATTCAACTACATTTTTCCCTAAAACTTCTTCAACTTCATAACCTAAAAGATTTTTCACTGAGGGGCTAACATACATGAATGTTCCGTCTTTATCCACGTGGGCCACTAAATTTAACATATTGTCTGTAACCAAACTTAAAAGTCTTTCTCTATCCTCAAGTTCTTTTTCAGCTTTTCTGCGTTTCAATGCAACTGAAGCAATATTGAGAAAAGTTTCAACGTTTTTAAGATTAGATTCAACAGTTCCTTTTTTTGTAAAGATGTTTGCACTTCCAAACATCTCATTTTGCCATGAAAAGCTCATCAAATAAGTTTTTTTTATTCCAAATTTTTTTTCTAATATACGGGCTGTTGAAATAGGTATTTTACCTGCACTGATGAAATGTATGCCGTCCTCTATTTCATGTAGCTTACCATTTGATAGAAAAGCCCGAGATTCAGCATCTAGTGTTTTCAAGGGGAAACTAAATTCAATTATTTCCTTACCCACAATTTTTTTACTAAGTTTTAATATTGTTGGGTTAATTCCATAGATACTATGGACCTTTAGGCTGTCCAATGATTCATCGTATTCTGAAAGAATGATATATGCTTCTTCAAGCATTTCTTTAATTTTTTCCCCAATAAAACCAAGAATTTCTGATTCCGAAGTTAAATTTAATAAATCAAATACTATCTGGGAAATGGAACTTTTTTCTAAAAAATAATCTTCTTGGAGACCAATAGGTTCAGAATCTGCACTACTTAATTTATTTGAATCATTTTTATTGATT
>JAUXXK010000159.1 GCA_030681145.1 Methanobacteriaceae archaeon
GTTAAGAACATTACTCCTGAAGATGCTCAGGATATGATCAAAAATAATGGAGGTAATCTTGACCTGACTGTTTTGGATGTCAGGAGTATAGGTGAGTTCAACCAATCACACCTCAAGAATGTTATATTGATTGATTACAATGGATCCTCCTTTAAGGAAGAAGTAATGAAACTGAATAAAAATAAAAAGTATATATTATATTGCAGAAGCGGAGTTAGAAGTGCCAATGCTTCTAATATGATGACCCAGTCAGGTTTCACAGAGGTTTATAATATGTTGGGGGGAATAAATCTTTGGTCTCAGAATGGATTGCCATTAATTCGATAACTTTTATCTCTAATGAAAATAATAAAAACATGTTTCCATTATTATATAATTTAAATGATTTTAATAAATATAAGGAGCATTTTTTGTGAATCAAATTAAACAGTTTTTAATTACACCTGCAGGAGGCAAACGATTAATTGCAAAAGCAATGCTTAAACATCCTTCTTTAAAAAAAGCTTTAAATTCAGGCATAGTTGTTATAATTGCAGGCACTACCAATGGATATATTGCAGAAGAAATATTATCCAATATTAGTCAAGATGATGATTTTTCCAGAAGAAGATTTTTTCGTGGAATTGTGTTGCCTCCATCAAGAACTATAACCTCAGATGGCCGTTTACCGGATTCTAATGATTTTCCTGGAGACGTGGTTATAAAAAATGGTAAGTGGCAAAATGGAAAAACCATATTTGATGTAGTAGATGAATTAAATGAGGGTGATGTAATTTTAAAGGGTGCAAATGCTCTTAATTTATCTCTTAACCAGGCTGGAATTTATATAGGTCATCCTGAAGGAGGAACTATTGGTGCGGCCCTAAAAGCCCATATAGGTCGTAGAGTAAAACTAATTTTACCGGTTGGTTTAGAAAAAAGAGTACTTGAAGATATTAATAAAATTGCAAATAAATTAAATCAGCCTGGTGTACTAGGGGCTCGTATGTTACCCACTCCAGGGGAAATATTTACGGAAATTCATGCAATAAAGCTTTTAACTGGCGCTAATGCAGATATTATTGCATCAGGCGGAGTTTCTGGAGCAGAAGGCAGTGTATGGCTAGCCATTGCTGGTGATGACAAACAAATTAATTCTGCAGGAAAAATAATTAGATCTGTTTCTAAAGAACCAAACTTTAATTTATAACTCTTTTCTATTTTAAATTCTTTTTTAAAAAATTTAATTAAACTTAATAGCTTTTTAGATAAAAATAAGAAATTCTTATTACTAATACTCCATATAAAATGAAAATAAATATTCTGATTAAAAAATAGATAAAATTAGTTGTTATATTTTAACAACTAATTATTTGGATAAAATGTGTACAGCTGCAGTTCCACCAGTTCCACCGATGTTGTGAGTCATACCTACTTCTGCATTGTTTATTTGTCTTTTACCTGCTTCACCACGTAACTGCCATACAATTTCCGCGGCTTGAGCAATACCTGTAGCACCTAATGGATGTCCACGAGCTTTAAGACCTCCGGAAGGATTTACTGGAATTTCCCCGTCCAATTGAGTCATTCCATCTTCAATTGCCTGACCACCTTTTCCTTTTTCTACAAAACCAATATCTTCAATGGCCAGGATACCGTTTATACTGAAACAGTCGTGTACCTCCACCATATCAATATTTTTAGGAGTCATATCTGCCATTTGGAAGGCTTTACGAGCGGCATTAACTGTAGCGTCAATAGTAGTAATTTTTTTCCGATCATGCAATGCAAGGGATCCAGAAGATTGGGCTGAGGCTTTTACATAGATTGGGGTGTCAGTGTATTTTTTAGCATCTTCGGCTGGGCACAATATGGCAGCAGCAGCCCCATCAGATATAGGAGAACAGTCCAATAATCTTAATGGATCGGCGACCATGGTGGAATTCATTACTTGATCTATACTCACTTCCATTGGATACTGGGCACGAGGATTTTTAGTGGCGTTTTTATGGTTTATTACAGAAACCATGGCCATTTGTTCTCTTGTAGTTCCAAACTCGTGCATGTGACGCCGAGCCATCATAGCGTATAATGATGGGAAAGTAACTCCTTGCTGGGCTTCCCATTCTTGATCAGAAGCGGTGGCAATTGCGGGTGTGGGATCAACCACATCAGTCATTTTTTCCACACCGGCAGAAATTACTATGTCATGGAATCCTGAGGCTACTGCCATAATTCCGTTTCTTAATGCTAATCCGCCTGATGCACATGCCGCTTCAATTCTAGCACATGGAATTGGGGTTAATCCTGCATGGTCTGCAATAAGGGACGCAATATGCTCTTGCTGAACAAAAAGTCCTGCGGACATATTACCTACATACATGGCTTCTAAATCTCCACCTTCAATTCCTGCATCTTTAATTGCACCTAAACCAGCATCTGTAATCAGATCTCTGAATGAATCGTCCCACAATTCTCCAAATTTGGTTTGTGATACTCCAATAATTGCAACGTCTCTCATAATAATCCCCTCATTTAAGCCATTTTTATTTTGTCCTTAAATTTAGCATAAACTGCGTAATCGACATAATTTTTGTTTTTAATCATGTCCTTAACCTTAGGGGCTAAATCCTGTTTTTCTTCAATTTTATCATTAACTGTGATACTGAATGCATCGCTTCCAGCACCAGAGCCATATGAAACAGCAAGTATACGGTCACCTGCTTTTGCTTCATCTAAAATAGCAGCTAGTCCCAAAGGGGTGGCTCCAGAGTAAGTGTTACCAATAACTGGGGTTAAAAGTCCATATTCAACCTGTTCTTTACTAAAACCTAATTTTTTAGCTGCTTTTAAGTAAAATTTGCCATTAGGTTGGTGGAATACTGCGTAATCGTAATCAGAAGCGGTAGTTCCCATTTTTTCGAACATCCCTTTGGTTGCAGACAATACGTGTTTGAAAAAGGCTGGTTCACCAGTAAACCTACCTCCGTGACTTGGGTAAGGCATTCCTTCTCTTCGATAGAAATCAGGAGTATCTGATGTGAAACTGTAGGTGGATTCAATATCTGCAACAGTATC
The DNA here is from genome assembly GCA_030681145.1 of Methanobacteriaceae archaeon. GTDB lineage: Archaea > Methanobacteriota > Methanobacteria > Methanobacteriales > Methanobacteriaceae > JAUXXK01. The sequence continues at coordinate 3,058 of JAUXXK010000159.1, forward strand.
TTTTTTACCGATGATATAGGCTGCTCCGCCTGCAGATGCAGTATATTCTAAGGCATCACCTGGTGCTCCCTGAGCAGTGTCGGATCCAATAGCAAGTCCATATTCAATCATTTTAGAATCAACCAATCCCATACAAGTTTGCATAGCTGCAGTTCCTGCTTTACAAGCAAATTCCATATCTGCTGCAGTTAAATCAGGAGTAGCTTCCACTGCTTCGGCTACAATGGTAGCGGTAGGTTTTACAGCATAAGGATGAGATTCAGAACCTACATAAACGGCTCCTATTTTTTTAGGATCAATTTGTGCTCTTTTTATGGCATTCCGAGCAGCTTCCACTGATATAGTGGCTGTGTCTTCGTCGGGGGCCGGCACAGATTTTTCAGTTACAACCAATCCTCTGGAAATAGCTTTGGGATCATCGCCCCATACTCGGGCTATTTCTTCAACTTTTATTCTATATGAAGGTACATAAACTCCATATCCAACAATTCCTGCCATTAATAATCACAACCTTATTAAACAATTCTTTTAATCAATTTTTTAGAACTGTTTTTAATTTATTTAAAATTTAAAATTTAATTAGTTCCTTTAATAGTTTAAAAATTTAATTTCTTTTATTTAAACATTAAACAATTTTTATTGTTCTATTTTATGTAAATAATATATTAGTATCAAACTTATACTTATTTCTTATATATAATATTTGGGTGAAATACCAGATTTTTAAGCAAAATTTAAATGAGTTGTTAATAACGCTTGCTTTAATTTACTGCTTATCTAAAAATAAAATTATAAAATTCAATCCAACTTATTTTTTAGAATTAGATATCTAATTAATTATGATATTTCATATTTCTATAGTATTTTTTATGATAAAAATATTAATTTTCAGTAAGTCTATTTAAAATAAAACAATATAAAAAAAACTTGTTATTTTAATTAAAAACATCAGAAAAATTATTAGAATAATTTATAACAAAAATAATTGCCAGAAAATGCGGCTGCCGGGATTTGAACCCGGGCTGTAGGCTTGGAAGGCCCAAGTACTAACCAGACTATACTACAGCCGCTATGCGGCGTCCGGGATTTGAACCCGGGTCACTGACGTGGCAGGCCAGAGTCTTAACCAGGCTGGACTAACGCCGCATAAGATGCATACCAAGATTTGAGTTCATAATATATAAACTTTTAGGTTTCATTTCAATGGGTCTGGCAGTGCTTTTTGAGTTCACAGTTTATAATAATGATTATTATTTAGGGTATTTGATTAAGAGGTATCTGAAGATATTATAACACATTTTTCATAGAAATAATTATTGCAATTGATTTCATTAAAGGCAAAAATTTATATGTAATAATGAACCATTTTTTTTAGGAAATTAATTTTAACATTTAAATATTGATATAGCATGTATTTTAATACATGGGGGTAATAAAACGAATTTAAAAAAAATTGGGCTTCCTCTGGCGGTAATTGTCGCCGTTGTGATAATGTTAATCCCCCTTCCGGGTCTAAGTAATGCGGGACATGCTGCTATTGCTCTTTTGTCGTTTGCCGTTATTATGTGGGCTACTGAAGCTGCTCATTTAGCTGTTACTTCTCTTATTATTTTGTTTATTCAACCCATTATTGGGGTAGGTAGCTTTGAAAATGCAGTTATAGGTTTTGCAAATCCTATTCTGTTTTTGATGATAGGTGGTTTTATAATGGCCGAAGCTATCCGACAGAGTGGACTTGCACAGCGTTTAACTTATTCCCTTTTATCTAAGTTGGGGACGTCTCCGAGTAGGGGATTATTTGTAAGTGTTTTTTCCACGGGAATTTTATCTGCATGGATTGAAAACGTGGTTGCTTTTGCCATGCTTCTACCTATAATAAAGGAAATTGTTCTTTTAATGGGCTGCTCTGGGGCGGATAAAGGAAAAAGTAACTATGCAAAAGCAATGATTTTAGGTGCTTCTTTTGGATCCCTTGCAGGTGGTTTTGGAACTGAAATAGGAACAGCACCTAACCTGATGGCTGCGGCCTACACTGGTATTCCTTTTGTTAACTGGATGGTTTTCGGATTTCCGTTAGCTTTCATATTAATGTTCGTTATCTGGAAATTCTTGGGAAGAATATTCCCAAGTGAAGTAGAAGGTATTGTTGGTGGAAATGCTACTTTAACAAAAAAACTGGATAAATTAGGCTCAATTACTAAAAATGAGAAAATAAGTATAGTAATATTATTATTTACCATATCATTGTGGGTAACTACTAATTTTACTGGAATTAACAGTTATTCAGTGGCTCTTATTGGCGCGGTGTTATTCCTTTTTTCAGGAATAATCACCTGGAAAGACGCTCAGAAAAACGTGGATTGGGGCCTTATAATATTTTTTGGAGGAGCACTCTCGCTAGGAGCAGCAATTCTTAACACTGGTGCTGCAGCTTGGTTAATACAAGATTTGCTAGCACTAATGGGTAATGATCCATCCACCATGGCCATCATGCTAGTTTTAATGGTTATTGCAGTTTGTATCACCCAGGTGATGTCTAATATTGCATTATCTGCTATTCTGATCCCACTATCTGTGACATTGGCCAATGCACAAGGACTTGCTGTGGGTACCTATGCTGTTCCGGTGGCTATTGCTTGTTCACTATCTTTCATGCTACCTATGGCTGATCCAACAGTGGCCATGGCATATGGTTCGGGATATGTTAATATAAAAGAAATATTTAAAGCTGGATTACCATTGGTTATAATAGGAATTATAGCAACTATAATAGTGCTTTTAACCATTGCTAAACCATTTTTAGTTTAATAAATTGGTTTTACGCCAATTTATTCTCTTTTTATTTTTAAATTAGGAGATAAAATAAATAAAAGATTTAATACATTTAATCTACTTTTCAGTCTTATCTTCAATTAAATGATTTATAAACTTCATATCGATATTTTCTTCTACAATCTGGGCTAGCCTATCAATTGAGTATTGTTTGTTCTTTTCAAACGGATCTTCACCCCATCCCAGAGGCTTAAGGCCTTTCATTATTCTTAAATAATCAGTAAAGGCTCTTCTAAAGTTGAAATTATGGAAAATACCATGGAAATATGTTCCAAAGGTCATCCCATTAATTGCACCGTCGTAACTCTCTTTAGAATTAATATATTCTGATGTATTATTTCCACATCCTTTTTCAATTTTAAACAATGGCTGAGAATTTTTAATATTAGTAACTCCTTCATGAAGCTCGTATCCTGTTACCAACTGTCCATCAATATTCTGGAATAGATTATTATTATTAAGGACAGTACCTTCACTGCGGGTTATAATCTTATCAACAGTTCCAAAAATTGTTTCTATATTTAAAAGACCCAGACCATTCACTGTACCGTGTCGAGACTCTTTATTGTAGTCATCTATGATTTTGGTACCAAGCATCTGATATCCGCCGCAGATGCCCATTACTGGTATCTTTTTAGACAATTTCTTGATTTCATCTGCAAAACCTGATTTTTCCAGTTCTAACATGTCATTTACTGTATTTCTGGTACCGGGTATGATAACCGCATCCAAATTATCAAGACTATCTCCTATCTCAATTAATCTCAAACCAACATCTTCTTCATATTCAAGAGGATCTATGTCAGTAAAATTGGATATTTTAGGAAGTCTAATCACTCCAATATTTATTTCACCTTGACTTCTATATTTTCTCTCAGATAACGACGCCGAATCTTCTTCAGGCAACTTTAAACTGGAATCATAGGGAATAACACCTAAAACAGGCACGCCTACAATTTTTTCTATCTGCTTAATCCCCGGTAGCAGTATATCTAGATTGCCTCTAAATTTATTAATAACAACTCCTTTAATCCTACTACGATCTTTTTCATCCAAAAGAGAAAATGTACCTGCGATAGAAGCAAAAACTCCTCCACGATCAATATCAGCCACCAAGATAACATCTGCATCGGCAAGGTGTGCAATTTCCATGTTGGCTAGATCTCGATCCCTCATATTTATTTCTGCTGGTGAACCTGCTCCTTCTATTATAACTATCTGATATTCATTTTTTAGATATTCCAGTGATTCTTCAATTGCTTTGAGGGCTCGACCACGAAAATTCTGTTGATAATGATAAAAATTCATATCTCCTGCTGGCTGTCCATGGACTATTACTTGTGATACAAAATCTTCCTTGGGTTTAAGAAGGATGGGATTCATATGATATGATGGATCTATACCCGCGGCTTCGGCCTGCACAACTTGTGCTATGGCAATTTCAGCGTTTTCATTAGTGGTGTAGGAGTTTAGTGACATATTTTGGGATTTAAAAGGAGCTACTTTATAACCTCTTTTTGATAATATGCGACATAAAGCTGCCACCATTACGCTTTTCCCGGCATTGGAAGAAGTTCCCTGTACCATTATACATTTTGAATACGAATTAGACATTTAAAACCTCTAATAATTTATAATATATTTTTTTAAAATTGATTTTAAGATTCATTATTTTTATTATACTAATTACATATTCATATAATAACCATTTTAAAATTTTAAAAAAGATTAATATAAATAATATGAAGAATAATCTTTAATATATAATCAAACTAGGTAGTAATATATTGAATTAAATTATGTTTGAATTATTATTTATCGATTATAACGTATTCTCATCAATGTTTTTTATTTTTATTTTCAGTGATTGCGATATTAATAATCCATTCGTAGGCTAAAATTTATTATCTTTATATATTTTATAACAAAACTTATATATAAAATATTAAAATAAGTAAAGGTAAGAAAAAGATTTATGTAGTGTTATGTTAAACAATAAACTCTAAAAAACATAGATATATTAATAATATACCCTAATTAAAGCAAACTGAACAGTTAATAAATTAAACCATATTAAATATGGAAAAATAAAAAGTAATGTATTAATCTAAAGCCAAATGGAGGCACTGGAATAGAAATGACAACCACCATCGAATCAACTGATGTTAAAAAATCTGATGTTAAACTGTCAGAAGAAGATAACACAGTTGTTTACAAAACCTCGAAAGATATTGAGGTTCCAAAAATGCTAATTGACCAAATTATTGGTCAGGAAGAGGCAGTGGAAACACTAAAGAAGGCAGCAAAACAGCGCCGGAATATACTTCTCATTGGGGAGCCAGGTGTAGGTAAGTCAATGATGGCCCGGGCTATGGCAGAACTTCTCCCTCCTGAAGAATTACAAGATATTTTAGTTTATCCTAACTTAGAAGATTTTAATAACCCACTTATTGGAACTGTTCCTGCTGGTGAGGGTAAAAAACTAGTAATGAATCATAAAAACAAGGCCAAAGCCCATGATGAAAAGAAAAATATATTCATGATTGCCATTATTTCTTTGGTTCTTATTATAGGGTTTATGATGAACCAGTTTTTAGCGGCTATTATAGCAGCAGGTATTGTTTTCCTTGCATTACAGCAAATGAGGCCTAAGACCTCAGTAATGGTTCCAAAATTACTGGTAAATAGTGAAAATAAGAAAACCGCACCATTTATAGAAGCTACTGGTGCGCACGCTGGTGCTCTCTTAGGGGATGTTCGGCATGACCCTTACCAGTCTGGTGGATTAGGAACACCTGCCCACGAAAGAGTGGAATCTGGAATGATTCACCGGGCCAACAATGGAGTACTTTATGTGGATGAAATTGGAAGCATGAACATGAAGACCCAGCAAGAGCTTTTAACAGCTATGCAAGAAGGTATGTATTCTATTACTGGCCAAAGTGAAACCAGTAGTGGGGCTATGGTCAGATCCCAAGCAGTACCATGTGATTTTGTATTGGTAGCATCTGGAAATATCCAGGTTTTAAAAGGAATGCACATTGCTTTAAGATCCCGTATTCGAGGATATGGTTATGAAGTTTTCATGAAAGATACTATGTCAGATTCTCCTGAAAATAGAGAAAAATTGGTACAGTTTGTTGCTCAGGAAGTGGAAAAAGATGGCCGTATACCTCACTTCGATAAAAAATCCGTAGATGAAATAATTCGCGAAGCCCAACGAAGATCTGGCAAAAAAGAGTCTTTAACTCTTAGATTAAGAGATTTAGGTGGTCTTATACGTGCTGCGGGTGATATTGCTAAAGGTGAATCTGCAGAATTTGTAACAT
>JAUXXK010000168.1 GCA_030681145.1 Methanobacteriaceae archaeon
AAATAGAATTGTAAAGATGAGATAAATAAAATAAACATTGATAACCTTCATCAGTAATTTAGTATAAATAGAGAAAATAAGGGAATAAAATAAAAATTATGAAAAAAACAAGCAAAAAATATTTAAAATAGTTTATTAATTCTTTTTATCTTCATTCTTCCCCATATTCCATTATAGTTCTTCTAAGCTCTCTGTCGGTTTCAGAAACAATATCAATCTTGTCAAATTGAACTCCGTTTTCTCTTAAATATTGCGCCATCTGGGTGGGAGTAACACTATCTTCCATATCGACTAGTACGCTATTTAATTCACAGGAGATGGCATCTGCACCAAATAGAGATATTGTATTATATACCTCTTCTTTTTGAGAAGTAAATATTCTAAATGTTCTTATTCTCTTTTGTACCTGAGCAATATCAATATTCATTCTCTGCAGAGCTATCAAAACATGTTTATTAAGTGCATCTTCAATAAGATCTACATCAATTATAGTCTTGCCGGAATTTAAACGCGCAGCCTGACAAATATGGGCTAGATCCCTTGCATGAGCATAACTAGGTTCCAGTCCTTCTCCACCTTTTACAGCAGGAGTATAAACTTGTTTAAACCTTTCTATTGCATCATCACTATAATTTTCTCCCAGTTGATCCAAATTCCGCTTAAAAACCTCAGCAACATTAAGAACTGGAGGATGAGATAAGAAAATATGTAAAGGAGCCCTTCTAAGGTGAGCTTCATCCATGATACTTACATCCAGATTGGTAGAAAAAGCCGGGATAAAATGACTGTAAACAACTACCGGAACACCTCTAACATATATCACGTCTTTTTTATTTTCCATAGGTACAATTAACCTATTTAGAATTAACTCATGGTCATCACGTTGTCTTCCTAAATCATCAACAAGTAAAATTCCACCATTTGCCTTGATCATTGGTGAAGTTTCATAAACACCTTTATTAGGATCATATGCTGTTTCTAATTTATTTAAACTTAATTCAGATCCTGTGAAGACAAAAGGGGCATGAATTTTAACCCATCTCGGATCTTCAGGTTGTTCAGGACATTTTTTATGAAAATCAGGGTCATATAATTGAATTACTTTGCTTCCAAATTCAATGAATTTAGGAATAATAATTGGGGGTAACAAATCAGAAGTTTTACTTACAATAAATGTCTTTCCAGCCCCGGGAGACCCATAAATAAAAATACCTTTACCAATGGTACATGATTCAACTAGACACTTTTTAGCTTTTCCAAGACCCACTACATCATCAAATGTTTTTTCAATAACCACATCCGGAACATTGACAGGATGCCGATCATCAAGCTGGGTCTCCATCATATGCCAGTAATTTTCATAAGAAACCGGAGCAATTCCGAGATAAGGATTTTCTTCCATTATTCTGCGTGCTTTTTCAGTTCCTTTTCTAGTGATGGTGTAATCAATACTAGAAAATAAAAAACTACCCCCTACCTGTGCACAAAGATCGTCTTGTTCAATTTTACGTAAAGTTTCTTCAAGAATATCCCAATGAATTCCAGTCAATTCATTTAGACGACGTGTTTTGATCGTTCCGAAAGAAGATATAATCTTTAAAATAAGGTGTCTAACAAAAATATCTGATAATCGAAGATCTTCAAGTGTTTTTGGCTGTTTTAATTCTTCAAATAATTCCTGCATTTGTTTATCGTGATAATAACTCATTAACAATCCCCAGTATAATGAAAGAATTCAATGTAATATAGTTAGATAATGTCCTTAATAAATACTTATAAATTCAAAAGTTGAGTAATTGTTATAAAAAATTAATATTTATGGAAAAAAGATTGTGAAAAATAATTGAGTATCATAAAAAAAACTGATTTAAACCCATTAAAAATAAATAAAAAGTAATTATTTATTTTTAAAGAGTTTTCTTTTTCATCCAGAATGCACCACCAGCAATTCCAACTATTAAACCAATAATAAGGCCTGTTATAAATGGCGTTAAAAAGCCATTATTATTGCTAGAAGTTGAAGATTCATCACTAATACTGGAATTTAAAAGTTTCAAGCCATTTTTTATATCAATTTCATCTGCAGAACTTATAAATATCCTATTGGATACATCTGGATTTTTAGTTAAAAATTCATTAACTGTTTCCTGATAAGCCACCGCCAGAATTCTTATATTTGAATCGGAGAGAGCATGTTCAAGTTGGTGATTGACACTTTCAGCAGATTTAAATTCATATACTGAAACATTTTGCCCCATTTCATTCGCCAATTTTTTGGCCATTACCCCTGTAGAACTATCCGCAATAACTATGGTTGATTCATTGGTTACATGTACTCCATGAGCACTGACTGTGGAAATCATTCCCAAAATAACTATTAAAAAACATATTATCTTTATTTTCATATTTATTTCCTCTTCAAATTTTATCTAATTTCAATATCTCTGGTTTGACTTTAGAGATGGAAGATATTATGAATACATTAGCTGCACCTTCAATAACTGCAATAAATAAATAAAATGGTATAAGTGTTGTCATTAACATTTCTAACGTTGCAACCTCTGCAAATAGTAAAATTACAACTTGAGTTATGGTAGCCATAACAATTCCCATTACTGTGCCTGCAAAAATACCTAAACGTTCATCGAGATCAGAAATGAGTTTATAAAACATATATGTTGATAAACTAAGCACTAATCCCATAGTTAATGCATTTCCGCCTAAAGTAGTTATTCCACCCATACCAAGTAAGAAAAACTGTATTATAAGACAAAGAAAAGCTACTAAAAAACCACTTAAAGGGCCAAGTATTATGGCCACTAAAGGTATCAAGAAAAAATGCATTGGTACTCCAAAAGGTGAAGGTATAGATACAGATGATGCCACAACAGAACCTGCCGCGAAAAGAGACGTTAAAATCAATCTCTTATCATTTTTTTGAGATTTAGATGCCTTGAAAAAGTACAAAACTAATGTAAAAAGTACAATAATCCAGTAAACAGCCACCTGCCATAAAGGTATGATTCCATCTGGTAAATGCAATAATAGTCCTCCTTTAATAAAAATGTGAGTATTATATCACTAAGTTCAAGATAAAAATTTTTTCATTTTAATAAACCAAATTTAAACAATGATACTATTACCCCAAACCCCAATATAAATACTCCAATTAATGATACAATATCTATTGGAAAATCATTCTTCTCTTTAGAATCCGTATTATTTATGCTGCTATTATTATTAGAAACATTTCCAGCATTTTGTGATCCATTATCATTATCTTCAACATTTTGGCCATTCTCATTGCTTTGTGTGGATTTAGTTGAGTCCGGATTATCACTATCAGAACTCCTAGTTTTACTATTAGATCCTGATGAACTACCTGAATCAGTTTTAGTAGTTTTTTTAGTAGTACTATCTTCATTATTATTATTATTATTATTATCATCTGTAGTGACTTCTTCAGGATATTCAGTTCCATGGCCGGGATGTGCTGTAACCATTCCAATTATAGTAAAAATCATCAATAACAAGGACATTAAAGCAACAACTTTATTTTTTTCTATAAGATCAACCCCTTTTTATTTGAATAAATTTTTTAGAATTGTGATATTGTATTAATATAAAGAATAAAAAAATGGCACTTTGCTGAGAATTCTCAACAAAGAAACCTAAATTTTCAAATTATTACTTTTCAATTAGATTTTTCCTCCGATTCCGCCTCTCATGAATCCGAACCCAACTAAACCACCTAAAGCTAAAACACCAACTAAACCATAAATGTACCAGTTGGAATCATTTGATTCTTTAGCATTGGTAGCTTTGGAAACTTCATATGACTTTGGGCTAGAGTCTCCAGTATCAGCAGCTTGAACAGCGATTTGAGTAGCAGCACTAATTGGTAAAGAACTAGTACCTACAGAAGAACCCCCATTAGTATTAGATCCTCCATTATTGTTAGCTCCGTTGGTATTGCTTCCATCGACAACTGATGGTTTATCATTGTTGTTATTGTTGTTCTCAGAACCGCCCGGTACTTTAATTAAGTCAGATAGTTTCCTAATAGGTATGCTTCTTAAGAAATCTAAAGCATTAGTGGAACTAGTTCCTCCTTGCAAAATTGCATCGAATTCAGCCCGAGTTATGATCCTTTCGTCACTGGTTACGGTAGTTGATTTGTCAATCACCCTATCATTAGGTTCGTTGTTGTACATGCTTATATAAGCAGCTATTTGAGCTTCTCTTCTTGCTTCACTGGTTGTAAGACCTGACAAATCTATAGTGGCCCATTTAAAGGTTATAACATATGCACGGCCAACATTAAGTTTGTTATCCCATACAATAATTATTCCTTCTTCTTTACCGCCTTGAATCAGTTCAGATTCTACATCTTCATTAATTAATCTCTGGTTCAGATAAGTACCCATTCCCGGAGAAACTCCCAACAAATAAATTAGACTATCGTCTTTACAGTAAATACTGCTGGCCATGTAGTAATAAGCCTCATTTGGCCCTAAAGGAATATTCTGAGTAATGTGATCAGTCATGAAAAATCCTGGTTGTACTCCCGGACAAGCATGGTTATGGAACAGGAAAGTGATTAACTGATCAAATTGAGGATTATTTCTCCAAGCATTAGCAATACTTTGTATATTAGACCAGTTTTTATCAGGAAAGACAAACTTACTCAAATCATTAACTTTTGAAGCATTGTTCAAGGCTGCAGGACCTATATCATTTACCTGTGATCCGTCGATATTGGTACCTATGAAAAATGTCTTATTTTCCGGGTTGTATCTTAAATAAATACTGTTCATAGTAGTACCATCAAAATCTCTGAGAACAAAATTAAACCATAGTGGTTTCCAAATTCCCATATGAACTGGTAAAAGGGTGGATCTGCTTAGTCTTGAGCCGATTACACTAAAGATACCATCCCATGTTGCTTCAGTTGTCTGACCATTAAGATATACGTAACCTGCAGAAGTGAGTACTGCTAAATCACGGTCATCTTTTTCCAAGTCAATTCCTAACTCATTTTTGAATATCTGTTTAGCTAAATTAGCTGCATCTATACCTATCTGTTTTATTTGTTCATAAGTTAATTGTCCATTGCCATTTGCAACAGTAGGAGTTCTGTCAGCATTTTCCAAGTTTAAGCTATTGATATAATTCATGTCTAATCCATGAGCTTCCTGAGCAGGTATTCTAACTGAACCATCAGCATTGGTTATGTTACTCGCAGTACCGACAATGTAATAGTATTGAGATTCATTAAGACCTTTTAATTCTTTGATAAAATTAACCAGAAAAGTTGGATCGGTATTTAATTTTTTTATGATCCAGCTATTGAATTTTAATCCTTCTAGTGTACCAGTAAATTTTATTCCAGTTTCCTGAGTGAATTGTTTTTTAAGGTCATCAGTATTGTATCTCATTATTATTAAATCTCCGATCTTGGTTTTTTAGTCCCATCGGATAATACCTAATATGTCTGTAGTTGCTCCAGTATTAGTGGTGTCAAATCCAATGTATGCTCCTTTACCCGGAGTTGCATCCAGAAAATACATCACTGCATCATCATCAGAACCACCAGGAACTCCGATAATTTTATAGGAAGTTATATCACTAGGAGAACCTACTCCCACACCAGATTCCTGTAGTGGGGGATAATATTTTAATAATGCTTGAGTTATACTGTATCCTCCAAGAGTACCATCACAAATATGTCCATGGAATGCTGCTGCACTAAGTAAATTGAAATGAGCTCCTGCTGCCCAAGCGTTAGCTAGGCTAGCAAATGCATATCCATTTTCATTACCTACCTTCTGAACATACGTATTCCATTGAGTATGGGTCATATTTTCAGAAATAGTTCCATTGTATATTGGAGTGGTAGATCCATTTCTAAATACCACAACTTTTAAAGTGGTTCCTTTCTTTATGATGAATGCGAAATCAACAGTATCAACTGCCGTTTGCCTAAGCATTAATAAATTCCCTTTACCATAGGTTATCTTACCTTTAGCTGCATTTAAGATGCCTTCAATACAATCTTCACTAGTAACTCCATTAAGTTTTGGTACACCAGCTGTGGTAATTGCCAGTACTTGGTCTGCACTTGCAAAATTAAGAATAGAATCTGCTATTGCAGTAACAGTACGGCCCAACTTATAATTGTTGGTGGCCTTCATGTTGAATGTTGCATTACCATATAGATTGGGATCTGTGGAATTGTTTGGATTAAAATAAACAGCTATTTGTTGAGTTTGTGTTGTGTATCCTGGTGCAGAAACTGAAACGTTAAATTTTGTTCCATTATTTGCCCCAAGGTACAAGAAACTTACAATATAATGGCCAAATATAGGGTCTATTGTTTTGTTAAAGTTTATATTTGCACCAGTACTGTCTTTAACCACGATTTCAGGATTTATTACGTCATCAGAGTATTCATAGTTTACTTTTACACCAATTATAGGATCAATAAGTTCTGGTTCGGCTGAATTTTGATTAGAATCTGAATCATTACCTAAAATTTGATCATCATCAGCTATACTCGAGCTGTTAACCACACCTCCGTCAGATGAATCATCAGCTGCGACAGAACCAACCATCATAAGTACTAACATACAAACACTCAATATCAAAAACATTTGCTTTTTCATCATTTTCACCTCCATTTTAATTTTTAAACACTTAGACACAATCAAAAAATTGTGTCATTCCCATATTGAAGTAATACCTTAAATAAAATTTGTGTTATTACTGAAAATTAAAAATCTCGATAAGCAGTAATAATAATTAAAAAATAATATTACTAAATACAAATATATACCCAATTTTATCATAACAATGAAAAAAAACTGTAAAATGAAAAAAGCATTTTATTACTTATTTAATAAAACAAGGCATTAAATCCAATTTTTATGAATTCTTATAAATTGAAAATAATACTACCTAAAATCAAAAAAAGTTTTTTTTTAAAAAAAAAGGTTTCAAAATCATTTAATAAATCTTTAGAGACACCAGTCGAGTTCAAAGTTAATATTATTAAGTATTACTTAACCATAACCAATTAACTAACCATTAAGATAAAAAAAAATTTCTGAATAAAAAAAGAATATAATATACAATAATTAAAAAATTGATTAATCAAAAATAATTTAACATATAACGTTAAAGGATATTCTCCAGTTCGCTTATATTTGATATAACCTTAACATCCAATTTTTCTTCTTCAATACGCTTTTCTTCCTCAGGAGTGAGCTTAGAGTTTACTAAAATAGCTGACATTCCCGCATTAACGGCACCCATAATATCTTCAGTAAATTTGTTACCAATCATAACAGATTTTTCAGCACTGCAGCCCATACGATTTAATGCTTCCTCAAAAATACGCCCGTGAGGTTTTTCAAATCCAACTTCATCTGAAGTAACCACCTCATCAAAGAATGGATAAATTCCCAACCTTATTAATTTTTCCCACTGTTTTATAGTTATTCCATTAGAAATTACACCCAATCGATAACCCTTGGCCTTAATATTTATTAGAGTTGAAATGGTTTCTGGAAAAGGTCTTAAAAGTGCAAATTTAACATTATGATAATTTATCATTCCTAAAGCAATTAATAAAGGTTTTTCTTCACCAAATACTGTTTTTGTCAATACATTAAAATGTTTATCATAATTAGAACCTTTTTGGCCAATAATTTCTCTTAAAAGTTTATATGCTTCTGTAGAAGATAGAGGTAAACCTGCATCAATCATCATATTTAATGCTGCTTTCCGAGCAAGTTTAGCAAACCCCGAAGTGTCAAATAAAGTATCATCAATATCAAAAAAGACTGCTTTTAACATCATCCCACCTAATATAATATAGGACATTTATAAGTTAATAAGCTTTTGATTAAAAAAAATAATTCTATTTATGATATTTAAAAAAAAAGTTTTTAATAATAGAATAAATCATACTTCATTAAATATATTAAAACCAGGAATAGTATTATTTCTAAATTTAAAGAAAACTTAAATTGATAATTATAAAAAATAAGTCAATGAAATTTAATAAAATAATAAAAAAAATTAAAAAAAAGCATCTAAACTACTTTGTTTTTCTTTTTGAGCAAGTTCCATTAGTCTTTCTGAAGAATAACCCAGAGAGTCCATTATTCTGGAAACTGCAGGCAAAACCTGATTTTTAAGATAATATTCAGGATCGTATTCCAATCCTTCAGTGTCCTCAATGGGTTCGGCTCGTTTACTGATTGGTTCTTTCCCTTTAACAATAACATAACGAATAATAGACCCTCTTTCTATCTTTCGTCCTCTGGCTATTGATTTTTGGGCGGCAACCACATGAGGTCCAATATTTTTGTAATCATTAAGATTTTTAGAAATCTGGGTGTGTATGACCATATCATTCATGGACACATCACCAGAACTAATTCTTTTAATAACCTTTTTAATAATTTCCCGTGCTTTATCCGGAGAACCATCCTTTAGTATGGTCATTAAAATATTCTGCTGGGTGTCTTTAGCAATAGGGGCCCAGTCCCTTCTGACCAGTTCCAGACCCTTTGCCACTATTTTGTCATCTTCAAGAAGAGCGTATCTCTTTTTGGTAACAAAAAAACCTCTTTTATAGAATCCTTCATATTCCAGTTCCATGCCTTCAGGTAGTTCCTGGTTTATGAAATCTAAAAATTTATCCTTCTGGAATTCAATTTCTGCTTCCAGATTACTCTGCAATGAGCACACCATTAATTATACCGTGCTGACCAGGTCTAGAAGTAACTCGAACTTTACCTGCACTGGTTTCTACTACGGCACCTTTGGTTATGATGTTCCTTCTTACAAAGTTAGGGTTGGCTAGATTTTCCACAACATTTAATATATCTGCCATTTGAATTTTGTTGTCTGAAGGATCCATTACATTAATTTTAGAATCAGTGGACAATCGAATTTTTTCATTTCCGCCCTGAGTTCTAATTTTTCTAATTTTTCTGTCACCTATTCTGGTTTCAGCAGCTTCTCTACCGAGTTCGGATTTTTTCTTTCCTCGGTTCATTTTTGCTCGTCCACCACTAGGTTTTTTCATTGATTTTCCTTGCCAAATTGCCATTATTTCACCTTGTTAATATGATTTGTAATTTAATATTATCTAAAAAGAAGTGTTACCTATAATTTCAGATAATGTAATAGAATCTTAATATAATACTATCAGATAAAGATTCCAAAATCAGTGCAAACTGAATTTAAAACACGATGGTATTCAATTCTAAATTAATTCTATTTTAATATAATATATAGTTTAATATTAATTAAACTATTCATTAGTTATTCCGTCTAGCTTTAAAAATATTTTGATTATCCTGGGTTGATTTAATAATAAATGAACCAGTTAAGGCCATATATATTAAATTTTCTCTGATTAAATCATTTTTATAGATTTCCAAGTTATTTAAAACCCGAGGATAGAAATAAAATACATCAATTGTAATTTTATTATAATTTAACTGAACTCCTATTTAAAGGTTTAAATAAAGTAAATTAATTTTTTAATATCATTTTTGTAACATTTAAATATTCCAAACCTAAAACATCAAATATTATAAAATTTCTTGAAAATACCTAAACTTATATGATTAAAAAATCGATTATGCGTATCTCTTAACCGGGAATATCCCATATTAATAATGATATTAACTATTAATAATATTAAAAGATAGTGAAATATTAAATAATGATAATAAAATATAATCATTTTCTGGTAAAAATAGATTAACATATTTCGGGCAATTAAATTAAAAAAATAAGGTGAAATTCTATGAAAATTGGTATGTCCCACGGTGCTGGTGGAGAAGTAATGCAAGGTTTAATCTCAGATATCATATTAAACAACATTAAAAACAAACAAGTCAACGGAGGTGTGGGTCTGGATGACCTTGATGACGGAGCATCCATACCTTTAGGTGAGTATGAAATTGTCATTAGTACCGATGGACACACAATTGATCCATTATTCTTCCCAGGTGGAGATATTGGAACCATATCCATAGCTGGAACTGCGAACGATGTTTCAGTAATGGGGGCCAAACCTCTGGCCATAGCCAATGCCATGATTATTAGAGAAGGTTTCCCCGGAGATGAACTGGAAACCATTATAAAATCTATGGATAAAGTTTGCCAGGAAACCGGAGTTTCTATTATTACTGGAGACACTAAGGTTATGGAACAAGGCAAACTGGACCAAATGGTGATTGCCACAACAGGAATAGGTCTGGCAAAAAGGGGAGAAGTTATCAGGGATTCAGGACTAGAAGTGGGAAACAAAATAATTCTTAGTGGAAGTGTGGGAGACCATGGGATGGCTTTAATGGCTTATCGAGAAGGTTTTGGTTTTGAAACCGATTTAAAATCAGATGTAGCTCCAGTTTGGGGAATGGTTGAAGCTGCACTTGAAATTGGTGGCGTGACTGCTCTTAAAGACCCTACTAGAGGGGGTCTAGCCAATGCAGTTAATGAACTGGCCAGTAAATCTGGAGTGGGTTTAATGTTGGATGAAGATCAGATTCCTGTAAAAGAACAGGTTAAAGCAGTATCAGATATGCTGGGTATAGATCCGTTTGAAGTGGCTAACGAAGGAAAAGTAGTAATGGGTGTAAAGGCTGATTCGGCTGAAGAGATCTTAAAAGCTATAAGAAAAACCAAATATGGGTCAGAAGCTCAAATTATTGGAGAAGTTACTGAAGGAAATCATGTTCTTATGGAAACTTCTTTAGGGGGCCAACGGATTCTAGAAGCCCCAATCGCTGATCCAGTTCCAAGAGTATGCTAAATAAAAATTTATTTTTAAATCTTTTTTTAGTAAAATTTAATTAATTAATATTATAATAATCAAATACTGAAATCAATATAATTACTGCTTAAAAATAGATTGCGAAAAAGAAAGGGATTCAAATGGAAGAGTTAACTAAAAAAAGATTTTGGGCATTTATCATTGATTTTATATTTATTACAGCCTTAATGTGGATTTTAAGTATTGTTATTTATCCATTACTAATAGTTACAGGATTTTTTTCAGTATTTAATTACTGGCTCTTGTTATTGGCAGTATTAATTATAGGATATTTTACTTATTTAGAAGGTTCTTACAGTAAAACAGTAGGAAAAAGTTTAATGGGTATTGGTTTAAAAGCTCTTGATGAAAATTTAACTTATAAAAAAACTTTTGTAAGGAATTTATCAAAAATATTGTGGTTTCCTCTAATAATAGATCTTTTAGCTGCCTATTTTACTAAAAATAGTTCATTAAGAATACTTGATAAATATGCAGGAACTGTTGTCGTTATAGATGAATAAAATTGTTTAAATTGTAAATAAAAAATTAATTATTTATACCATTGACTTTTTTTAATTATTTTTTAATAATATAAGAATATTTTTTTCTCTTTAAGGCCTTTTTTTCTAATTTCATTCTTTTCTATGAGTATTAAAATAATTTATCTAATTTTATATATTCTGAAGCCATAAATAGTATTAACTTTATGTTGAAGGAGGAAAATTAATGAAAGATCAAGTAACTGAAATGAAGAGTCAGGTTGGAGAAACAATTGCAACCCTAGTGACTACTGCTTTTGGATTAATTGCAGCATTAGCATGGAATGACGCTATAAAGGCCATAATAGTACAATTCATTGGTGCGGGGAACGGAATTATGGGGCTTTTAATTTATGCTGTATTAATTACTATAATTGCAGTTATTGCCACTATATTAATTGCACGGGTAATTGCTAAACCTGCAATTCAAGAAGTTAGAATAGTAGAATAGATAATATTGAGAATATATTTAGAAATTATTCTTAATATTATTATTTTTTAGCAAAAAAAATGTTTAGTAATTAATTCTTAGATGGTATTATAAAATTATAATATAA
>JAUXXK010000171.1 GCA_030681145.1 Methanobacteriaceae archaeon
GGATGGTTTCAATATCAAAATCAAGTTCAGCCTCTCTGTCTGGCTTTTCTTTATAAAATACTTTAACATCATAATTGTTTTTAACAAGCCATCTAAGTTCATTCATTACAAAAGTCTGAGATAATGCTGGAAAATCCCATAGTACATATCCTAAACGTAAATGATCTAACTCCTTTTGTATTAGCTCTGCAGAATGTAATTTTTTAATTTTGAGTTGTTCTTTTTTTAGCTTATTTTTAGAAATATCCTGCGAAGATTTGCTTAAGAATTGTTTGACTAAAACTTCGTTAATGAAATAAGGTTTATTAAGTCGGGTATACCTTAATATGAAATCCCAATCTGCTAATTCATTTAAAGAACCATCAAAATCTCCGATTTGATGATATAAAAATCTTTTATGTACAAAAGCATTAATATCAATAAAACTAGATTCTAAAATGGTTTTTCTATCATATTCTGTATTTTTGATGATTTGATTTTTTCCATCATCATTAATTTCTATACTTGCATAAGCAGTATTGGAGTTATTTTCAGCCAGAGAAGAAACCATCTTTTTGAGATAATTATTTGACCAGCAACTATAGGTGTCTATATATGCTATTACTTTTCCTCTGGCTTTTTTTAATCCTTTATTTCGAGCAGCATTATTATTGTTACCTTCATTATGAATGTATTTAATTTTCCCTTTTTTGAGTTGGTGCCGATAATTATTTTTGATAAATTTCTTTGTTTTGTCGGTATTCCCATAATCTACAATTATGAGTTCATAATCACTAAAAGTCTGATCCAAAACAGAATCTATGCTTTTTCCAAGATACTTTGTCTGATTGGAAGTAGGTAAGATTATTGAAGCATCATATCTATCATTTAATTTTTTTTTTTTAGTTATAGATAATTGGGACGTTTTTTTTGTTTTATGGGTTGTTCTACCTTCTTGTATTCCGTATAAACTGTAATGGATTAGTGGATTTATTTTTGATTTTTTAACATCACTATACATTAAATAGTAATTTGTATCAAATTTAGTGTTAGGATTTCTACCTTCTTTGTATCCATAATAAATATAATGTATTAGTGGATCGACACCAGATTTCCGAACATCCCTGTTTTCTCTCAAATAATAACCCATATCAAATAAATTGTTTTTCTTAATTGATTTGCACCCTTTAATAGTAAGTAAATTATTTTTAAGGTCATTATTGCGTCGGGATAAGATATAAACACTTGGAAATTTAGATATTAATCTTTGTTTTAAAGATCTTCCATGATTATCCGCATAATTTACTTCATATAATGCGGAGCTTAGATCATCAAATTGAGTTTTTAATTGTTTGTACTCCTTTACTAAATTCTGGACCCTTTTTTCTTTTTTGCGATTAGAATGTTCGTAAAACCTCACTTGTTTTTCAAGTGCATCTTTACTCACTTTCAAATTAGAATTATCTCGCTCTAAATTAGATTTAGCTTGTTCTAAATGGAATTTATCGCTTAATAAATGGTTATATGACTGTTTTACTCCTCGCAATATCGCAATTTCATTAATATTTTTGTAAAAAGTGTTGCTTAAGCGAGTAATATAATCCTCTAAACGATCAAGGCTATCATTTAATTCATCTATACTATTTTTAAATCCTTGATTCTGCAAATACAAGTTTTCATCATAGATTATCCCTAAACCATGAAAACCTTTTATTTTTATAAATTTTAAATCATATTTACTTTGATTTAAAAAGTCAATAATCGCTGTAAAAACCCCATTTTTTGCAGTGCCTGAAACCAAGGCATTATTAAATGAAGCATTAAAACCACCATCTTCTAATAGATTAACATGATTTAATTCTACTCCTTTTTTAGCATAATCATGCCGATATTTGGGTGGAATATCTGCAGAATTGTAATAAAGATCCCTATAATCATCTGGCCATTCTATATCATGTAAAAATATTAAAGGGAATATGGGGTCTTTTTTATTTTCAATACATAACAATTCATTATAAACAGTATACCAGTTATGATCTCCATCAATAAAGAATACTTGAGCATTTTCCATATTTGGAAGCACATTTAGACTCAAATCTCTCAATAATGTAAATTCATTTTTATAATTGTATTCCAGTTCACTAACTAAACTATCTGGAAAAGGATCAATTGAAATTAATTTACATTCATTTTTAGCACAGTATTCTAAAATATTTTTAGTGTTTTCCCCTTTGTCAACACCAATTTCTAGTATTGTATTCGGATTTAATCCATCAAGGATTGATTTTATGATTCCATACCAAAATCGCTTCATAATTTCCACATCATAAATATTTTTTTCTTTTTTCTGAAACTTGAAATATGTAATTAATTATAATTAATTAAGTGATTTAATTAG
>JAUXXK010000181.1 GCA_030681145.1 Methanobacteriaceae archaeon
AGAAAATGAAACTTTAAAGTCATTTATTAAGTAATCAAAAATTTATAATGGTCTGTTATTGAAATAAACTATACTAATCTAATCATCAAAAATAACTTATTAAAATAAATTAATATTGAGGCTAAACATGCTACTTCCCCACGAGCCTTTAATAAAAATAGTGCACTCCCGGATAAAGTGCTACAATCACAAAACTCAAAAGAAAAATAAGAACGGCGAATTACACACTTATACCACAAAACAATACATGGTTCCATTAAAAATTGATCAGCCATTTTCATGTGAAAAGGAAATAACAGTTTTACTATCTGAAGATTATTTTATGATGAATAAATTATTACAGCAACGGAAAAAAGAATATGATGATTATCTAGAAAGAAATATAATTTTAGAGAGGGAAGTGAACAATCTTAAAGAAAAATTAAAACAAAAAGAAGTCAAAATGAATATGAATAATTCTAATCAAGGCAAAATGGAAAAAGATTTTCAAGCCACAGCAAAAAATTATGAAAAGAAAAATTCAGAGTTAGTGAACCAATTAAAAAAAATAAATGGAGAATTAATAGAGGCTAAAAAAGAAATAAAAAGCCATGAAGCTATCATTAAAGAATTAAAAGAAGGAAGTATTATGGGAAAAATAAGTGGAATATGGCCTCATAAAAAAACTA
Organism: Methanobacteriaceae archaeon; assembly: GCA_030681145.1. Lineage (GTDB taxonomy): Archaea > Methanobacteriota > Methanobacteria > Methanobacteriales > Methanobacteriaceae > JAUXXK01. The sequence goes on from JAUXXK010000181.1 coordinate 669, forward strand.
ATTCTGAAAAATCCGATAAGAAATAAAATATTTAATTATTTATTGAATTAATAACAGCGCTGTAAGATGCGCTTCCTGCTCTGTTTAAGTCTTCCTGTATATTTATATCGTCTCCTTCTTTTAACCATCTATTCCAACTTTTTTTAGTTTTTGAATGGTTTTTCTGGAAAATAGAGTCGATATTTTCAGGAAAATATGTTATTTCTGGTTTTAAGAACATAGCACGTATCTCATAAAGAGTATGGTGGATTCTTGAAGTTCCGCTTTCATAATGAGGACCAGCAAAGCCGTCTGATATGTAATGGGTGGCCACACCGTAGCAATAGCTTGAATAATTATAATTACCCTTTTCATAATTAATTTTACCCTTATTCAGCCAGTAAACTGCTTTTTCTTTATTATAAGGATAAACATGGTAACTAAAATCAAGAAATTTGATATCAGGATCATCAGAACCATCTTTCATTTCACTTAGATTCATTTTTTGTTGAATATCCAAAGGTAATGAATAGTAAGTTTCTTGGGCAATATCATGATGATTGGTTGCTGACCATGCCATAACTGGAGATGGAGATATAATTAATATAAACACCAGAAATGTCAAAATTAGATATTTTTTCATTTTAATCCACAAATTATGAGTTTTAATATATAATTTATTTAATTTTGTTATAGTATACAGAATGCGAATATTTTTATGCTTTTACAAAATATCAAAAAGTTATTTTTAATATATAATGTGTACTTACTACCCACATATAAAATTTTGTTTAATTAGTCTAGAAAAAAAGATTAATAAAAAGATTAAACCTTTAATAAATAAATAAACTGACCTGATAACTTAATTTAGTGAAAGGGAAAACTATTTGAAATTAAAAAACTTATTTATTCAATATGAGTGAAAAAAAAGTTATGGGTGCAAAAGAAAGGAACAAAATATTAATTTTACTTTTTATTGGAGTTTTTATGGGAGCTCTGGATATTGGAATTGTAGGACCTGCACTCCCATCTATGGAATCATTTTTTAATATTAATACCCGTGCTTCATCCTGGACTTTTGGTATTTATATTTTATTTTTCATGATTGGAACTCCTTTAATGGCTAAATTATCAGATATATACGGAAGACGTTCTATCTATATCATGGACATAATATTATTTGCCATTGGATCCGCGATAACTGCTTTTTCATTTTCATTTGAAATGTTGCTTTTGGGTCGGGCCATACAGGGTTTTGGTGCTGGGGGTATTTTTCCAGTAGCCAGTGCATTTATTGGAGATACTTTCCCTCCAGAAAAAAGAGGAGGAGCACTTGGAATAATTGGTTCTGTTTTTGGATTTTCAGGAGTTATGGGGCCTATACTTGGAGGAATACTATTAAAATATGGATGGCAATGGCTTTTTATAATAAATTTGCCTGTGGCATTTATTTTAGTAGTCTTAAGCATATATATTCTCCCTGTAACCCGCAGGAAATGGGTTCCTGAATTTGATTGGAAAGGAACTGTTATTTTAAGTGTTTTTGTAACTTCGCTGGGATACGGACTTAATCAAATTCAAACTAATAATTTTTTTGCAAGTTTTTTTTCATTGAAAGTTTGGCCATTTCTATTAATATCTATATTTATGATTTTATCATTATGGAAAATTGAAAAAAGAGCCAAAGACCCCATTATCAAAGTCAATCTTCTATCAAGTAAAGAAGTAAAATTAACTACTGGAATTGCCATAGGAACTGGTCTAGCCCAATCAGCAATAATTTTTATTCCCAGCTATGCAATGATTGCCCTTGGTTTATCCACTTCTAATGCAAGTTTAATGTTAATTCCTCTGGTTTTAACTATGGCTATTAGCGCACCTGTGGTAGGCCAACTACTAGATCGTTTAGGTTCCAAGATAATAGTGATGGGAGGTACATTTATTTTAATTATTGGAATGATCGTAATTTCTTTTTCTGCTAATAATACTTATCTTTTCATAATATCCGAATTATTGGTGGGTATAGGGTTGATTACAATTTTGGGATCCCCATTACGTTATATAATGTTATCTGAAAGCCCTGCCAATGACCGTGCATCAGGACAAGCTTTTATTAATATTAATGTAAGCACCGGGCAGTTAATTGGAGGAACATTTATTGGTACCATTATTGCTTCTCAAACTGGCCTTTATGGTTTTAAAACAGCTTATCTTTTAATAGCAATAGTAGGAATAGTTATTTTAACTTTAGCAATGGGATTAAAAAACAAAAAAGACTCATTAAAAACTATGCAAAGGAATTTTTCATAGTAAACAAAAAACAAAAAAATAATATTAATTAGACATAATAAACTTAAAAAATATTAAAGTTTTAATTTGATTAATCGGGAGTGATTTAATGCCTAAAGATAACGATGTGGATCCTGAATTTGAGGCAATGCTAAAAGGAAAAATGGGATGGAAATGTGATTGTTCCTTAGAAATTGTAGATAAAAAATCTTCCTTGCATGAAGTTTTGTGTAAAAGCTGCGGTAAGTTATTCAAAACCAATAGTGACACATCATTATGTTTTGACTGCAGGAAAAAAAGGAAATAAATACTGATATATTTTTTTAAAAAATTATCTTTTAGTGAGATTTCTAAAATAAATTTTTGTTGTTATTTATTTCAGAATAATATTTTATTGAATAAACTCACATGATAATTTTTTTATGATTTTGGTCTGAAGAATTAATAAATAGATCAATTTTGACCAGCCCATATATTAAAAATATTTTATTTGTAAATTTTTTTAAACTTATCATTGGAAATTAATTAATAATTAATTCTCAAAATATTTTTTAACAGGTATAATAATAATATTTTTATTGGGAAGATAATTTTAAAACAGGGATCAATATGAACAAAAAAATTGCTTTGATATTTACTATAATAATACTGGTTGGGGTCTCAGTGGTGGGCTATCAATATTATGATTCAACTACACAAAACTTGAGCATTGGGGAAAAAAATGTTTTGCTTTTGTGTGTGGATCCTACCGAAAAAAGACCAGGCATTGGTGCTGTGGATATGGCATTTGTTATTTCAATGAATAATGGTAAAGTTATTAATTTTACTCCCGTGTATCCTGAAAAACTTTATCACCCCACAGCAAATGTACCTAACTATTTAAGGAGTATTGGTGAGAATAAACTGCTCTTACATGATGCTTTCTGGGACAAAGACACTGAAAAAAATGCTAAGATAGCACAAGAAATAGTGGAGCATCACACAGACATAAAAACGAATATGGTGCTTATTGTAACTCCAGATGCAGTAGATGCAGTTATACGTACTATAGGCCCTATTAATGTTCCAGGTAAAGGACCCGTAGAGAGTAATTCATTAAAGTGGGTTCGAGAAGACCAAAATGCAGGTACTCGAAGAGGACCTGTCGTTCAATCTATAATGAGTTCCATGGTTAATGCCACCCAAAATAAAACAAAACTATTGATTCTTATGAACGTTGGAATAAACCAATACCGTACTGGAAATATTTATGTCTTCCCCGAGGAGGCATTTGTTCAGTATTTGGCATCGGAAGGTATCAAAAGAACTATAAACTAAACCACTTTAGTTTATATTAATTTCATTTTAATTTTTTTAATAT
>JAUXXK010000183.1 GCA_030681145.1 Methanobacteriaceae archaeon
ATGATGGAAAATTAATGCATCGTTATAAAGATGGAGAAGCTGCCATTGTAGGTAATCTGGATGATTATGCATTTTTAATATGGGGCCTTATGGAACTTTATCAAGCTACTTTCAATATGAAATATCTAGAAGCATCATTTAATCTTAATAAAACATTAATGGAACATTTTCTGGATAAAAAATCAGGAGGATTTTATTTCACCGCAGATTACGCTGAAGAAATAATTATTAGAAAAAAAGAAAGTTATGATAGTGCAGTTCCATCCGGAAATTCTGTGCAAATGTTAAATCTTCTTAAAATGGCTAGATTAAGTGAAGATGAATCATTAAAAGACATTGCAACCGGCATAGAAAAATATTTCTCTGAAAAAATTAAAAGGTCCCCACTTGCCCACACACACATGATAAATGCAATTAATTTTAGATTTGGACCATCTTACGATGTGGTAATTGCATGTGATGGTGAAAAAGAATCAGTGATAGCTCAGGAAAAATTACAAAATGTATTGGCCACAAAATTTTTGCCCAATATATTATGGATGGATGTTAGCCTAATTAAAGAAAAAAAGTTTCCATTTAATATTCCGGAATCTTTAATGGCGAAAAAAGCGTTGGAAGGGAATTGTACTTATTATATATGTTCAGATACGGATTGTAAGCCACCTTTATTTAATGTGGAAGAAATTGTAGATATTTTGGATAATTGAAATAGATATTTGGATCCACTGGCCAAAAAAATCCATAAATATTTTATCTCAAATTTAAAAATTAAATTTCAGAAATAATTGTATTTTATTAATCCAATATTCTTTTTATTGGATAATATCTGCTTTTAAAAAATAAAACAAATGTTTATAGTTATCAAGGAACATATATTTCTTATAAGATATCAGGTGCATTATAATGAAAAAAACAATAGAAAATTTGACCAAAGCATTCATTGGCGAAAGTCAGGCACGTAACAGATACACAATGTATGCTAAAGCTGCTAAAAAAGACGGATTTGAACAAATATCTGAAATTTTCCTTATCACTGCAGATAACGAAAGAGAGCACGCTAAATGGCTTTTCAAATTAATTCAGGAATTGAGAGAAGAATCTGATGAAACTATAGAAGAAATTATTGTAGAAGCAGAGGCCCCTTTACTATTGGGAAGTACTGATGAAAACTTAATTGCAGCTATAGGTGGAGAACATTACGAATATACCGAAATGTATCCGGAATTTGCAGCTACTGCTAAATTAGAAGGATATCCTAAAATTGCAGAACGTTTACTTGCTATAGCTAATGCAGAGAAACATCACGAAACCAGATACAAAAATTTACTTAAGCTGGTGGAAACTGGAACAGTTTTCAATAAAAAAGAAGAAGTTTCATGGTTATGCCGAAAATGTGGATACGTTCACTTTGGTAAAAAACCTCCCGTTGAATGCCCTGCATGTGACCATCCAACCAAATACTACGAAATATTATGTGAAAAATATTAGATATCGTAATCATTACAGTATAACATTCAATTAATTCAATTTTTAATTTTAATTTTTTGTATTTGCTAGCTAATCTTTCTTAGGAGAATCAAAAAATGACTGAACTAAACCAGATTTACAGGTGCAATGTGTGTGGAAATATAGTTGAAGTGATTAATACAGGTGTAGGCGAACTGGTATGCTGTGGTCAACCTATGGAAATTTTAATCGAACGTCAAACCGACGTAGGCCCTGAAAAACACATCCCTCTTGTTGAAAAAACAGAAAAGGGGATTATTGTTAAAGTTGGTGAAGTTTCTCATCCCATGGAGGAAAATCATTACATCCATTTGATAGAAGTTATCTCGGGTGATAAAGTTTACAGAAAAATTTTAAAGCCAGGTGATGACCCATACGCAGAATTTGATCTTGAAAAAGAGGAAATGGATAATTTAAAAGTTAGAGAATACTGTACTGTCCACGGGCTTTGGCATGATTAACTAAATAAATCCAGAAATGATTTCATTTAAAAGTTCCTGAAATTTTTATTTTTTTCATTTTTTTAGTTTAATTATTACTAAATCAACATATTTTGATCAATAATATAACGGATAGTCAATTACTCCATTATTTATCTTTTATTTTTTTATAGGTAAAAATTTGAAATAATTGCTTGATTTTATAAATTAAAAATATCTAAAAATACAATTAATCATGATTGAATATAATATTTAAATTAAAAAAAATAGTTACTAAATATAAAAAACATTATTATAAATCTAAAAAGATAAGAATATTATTGTAATATAATTAATTCTATTAAAAGTTTCTATCAAATAATCTCATCTAACTAGAAACCAATTCCCAGGAAGTGGAATAATGAAAACAAAGCTCACAATCCTAATAACACTGACTATCATAACCATTATTAGTGGTTGTATTAGCTCGGATGTAAACCAGGTTGACCAGTTAGCCCCCAAAATAAATGAACACTTGATAAAAGGGGATGAATATTACAATCAATCAGCAATAGATTTGAATAATTTCAATATTAACTCGAGCTTGCAAAAATCTAATAATGCTTTTTCTGAGTATAATTCAGCACGTTCACTAACTTCTGAAGCATTATCTTATGCTCAAAGTTCTCAAGACAGTGTTTATAGCCAGTATTTACAGTTGGTACTTTCGGAGATAGATACCAAATTAAATGCAACTTCCAAGCTTAGAACAGCAGGACAGCTATTCCAGTCAGGAAATAACGAAACAGCAAATAGTGATCTATTATCTGCTAATAGTATGATGATAAATGCCCAAGAGTTCGAAAAACAAAGAGAAATATTAATAAAAGAAAATCCAGCTAAATTTAAATAATTAATTTAATAAAAAAATAAAAATCAATAAAGAAAATTAAAATTTATTTAGTGTAAATAAATTAAGCAAAAAATTGATAAATATTTATTATAACTGATTATTTTTCTTAAAATTTAATCAATTACCATAAAATCCATTTTAAAATAAAGAGGAATAATATGAATAAAGCTTGTATAAAATGTAAAGGGAAAGGTTATCAAATACAAGGCCACAATGAATGTAAGGCCTGTAATGGAACTGGCTATGCATCAGCTGAAGATGTTAAAAGCCATTTTAAAGGAGTTTCTAATAATTCCAGACAAAGATTTGATCTGGAAGAAGATCATGATGTGCCTTGCGAAGCATGTACTGGAAAAGGTGAAATTGAAATTCACGAAACATGTGTGATATGTGAAGGAAAAGGCGAAATTAACGTATGCCGTGATTGCGGTATAGTTTTAGAAGATAAAACAGACTACTGTTCCAAATGTAAGGATAAAAAAGAAATAATATACGTTCTCCAGCCTGCCTGTGAAATGTCAGATTTAGAAGTAGGATCCATGTACAAAGGAAAAATTACAAGGGTAGAAAAATATGGAGTATTTGTAAGCCTTAATAACCAAGTCTGGGGACTTATGAGAACTGGAGCAACCGGTCACAGTGTAGGAGATGAAATATTTGTCCGAGTGGCAGAACTCAAACCCCAAAGAAGAGAAGTTGACTTAGGACCAGTTAATCTAAAAGGCGAATATGAACTGGTTAAACTAAAAAAGAATTTAGCCCGTACTTTAATTGGCGACATAACAACCAAAACATTGGGAAAAACTATAAGGATTGTAGGAGAGGTAATCCAAATCCAGCAAACATCTGGACCTACCATATTCACCATATCTGATGAAACCAGCACTACTTGGGCCGCTGCTTTTGACGAGCCCGGAATTAGAGTTTATCCAGATATTAACATGGGAGATATTGTGGAGGTAATGGGTGAAGTCAACCAGCATGGTGGAAAGATTCAGATTGAGTCAGAATCCGTAGAAGGTTTAAGTGACGTAGAATCCATGGACATTAGAAAACTCATTGATGTGGCCATTGACGAAAAAGCAGAACCAGAAAACACCGATCTTCTTATTGAAAGTGAAACTCTAAAGAAACTACGGCCTAAAATGATAAAAGCCGCAAAAGCTATTAGAAGAGCCATATTTGATGGTAGATCCATATTGGTTCGTCACCATGCCGACGCCGACGGAATTTGTGCAGGGGTAGCCATGGAAAAAGCCGTTATACCATTATTGATTGAATTAAACCAAAATAGTGATGCAGAATATCATTATTTCAAAAGAGCCCCAAGTAAAGCTCCATTTTATGAGATAGAGGATGTAGTTAAAGATTTATCCTTCGCCCTAGAAGATCTACAACGTCATGGTCAAAAATTGCCTTTGATTGTTCTTTTAGATAACGGTTCCACTGAAGAGGATATCTTGGCTTTAATGAAAGCCAAAATATATGGTATTGAAATAGTGGTAATCGACCATCACTTCCCTGGAGAAGTGATAGATGGTAGGGTAGAAGTAGACGAATACGTGGATGTTCATGTGAACCCATATCTTGTTGGTGGAGACTCCCAGATTACTGCGGGAGCCCTATCGGTGGAAGTGGCTAAAATGGTAAATCCCGATATTAAAGATAAAATTATGCACTTACCGGGAATTGCTGCTGTGGGAGATCACGCCAGTTCAGATGAAGCAGAACAATATATCACAATGGCAGACACTAAAGGATACAATAGGGAAACTTTGGA
>JAUXXK010000184.1 GCA_030681145.1 Methanobacteriaceae archaeon
TTGGGAAGTCCCTAATTTTTGCGAACTTTTAGATGAAAGCCCTGATGATGCCTTGAAAGGAATGAAAGTGGGAGTGGTAAAGCAATTTCAAGATGTTTCTGATGAAAACATAGTCAATATTGTTGAAGATTCTATTGATAAAATGGGCCAGATGGGCGCTCAGATAGTTGATTTAAGCTTTGAATATATTGATTTGTGTTTGCCCACTTATTATCTCATAAACTACGTGGAATTTTTCTCAGCCACCCGAAAATACGATGGAAGAAAATACGGCCAATCCATCGAAGAGGTATGTGGGGAAGAAGTTCTCAGAAGAATACACATGGGGTCTTATATTAGTCAACAAGAATTTTCCGGAAAATATTACAAAAAAGCACTGCAGGCACGTTCACTAATAAGAAAAGAAATAAATAAACTATTGGATGGTGTGGATATTATAGCAGGCCCTACAGTTCCTAAATTACCACATAAGATTGGAAATACTTTAGAACCAATGGAAATGTACGCATATGATGTTTTGACAGTAATTGCCAATCTAGCGGGAATACCTGCGGCCAGTATGAAAGCTGGAGAAGTTAGAGGAATCCCTGTAGGTTTGCAAATACAAGCTAAAACATTGGATGATGCTAAAATTGTTCAGGCCATGAATGCATTTGAAAAATTAAGCCAATAAGAGAATCATTTAATTTCAATAGCATTTTGCATCTTTCAAATTTAAAATAATTTTTTTTCTACAGAAAATTAGATTTAATAAAAATTATCATATCCATAAAAAGGATAGTATCTAATGAACTTAGTAATGCTTTGGAGTGTTAAATCATGAAAATCGGCCTGGTTTATATTAAAGGAGCAGTTCCTGGATTTGAAAATTTCGGAAACTTGCCCACACATCTTCTTAAAAAAAATGGGTTGGTAGAAGGTTTAAATGCACATAAAATTTTAGACGGGATTATAATTCCTGGAGGAACTATAGTAGAATCAGAAAGTTTAAGTCCAGAACTTTCGGAGGAAATAAAAATCATGGCCCGTCAAGGTAAATTTATTTTGGGAATATGTTCGGGATTCCAAGCTTTGGCCATCAAAACAGACATTGGTCGTAAATCGCCATGTAAAATTGAAAAAAAAGGATTAGGATTACTGGATGTATCATTTTCTCCCATGATAAGCAATGATCGGGTTGAAGCTCACGTTACTGGGGGTTCATTTCTGACAAAAGGGCTGGTTGGTGAAACTATTAACGGATTTCACTGCCATACATATGGCCATATAGAAGGAAACTCCGAAACTATTTTTAAATCGAATATTAAACGTGTAAATTATGCCGATGATCATCGAGATGTGGTTGCGGGAGTAAAAAATTCAGAGGGTAATGTGGTAGGAACAATGATACATGGGTGCCTGGATAATAATCCTTCACTGGTGGAAAACATATTAAAATTCACCGATGCAAGTGAGGAGGATCGTACACAAATAATATCCGATAATCTAAATTTGGTAAAAAAAATTAGGAGAAATTTAGGAATAGAAACTGGAATTAGAGTAACAGATAATATAAATTCAAAAAAAGGTATAAATCATGCTTCAGACGAACTCCCGCCAACCATAATGATTGGCAGCACAGGATCAGATTCAGGTAAGACATTTTTAATGACAGGCTTAGCAGGAGCATTTCGCAGAAAAGGCATTAAAGTTGCTGTTTTAAAAATAGGTCCTGATATCAGGGATATAGTACCTGCCCTATATCTTACCAAGGAAAAGATGGAAACCCATTCTTCTATTAAAATAGGAAATCTAGGATGGATGGATTTGAAAGACGTTTTAAAAAGTTTAAAATCATTTAATTATGATTTAGTGATTATTGAAGGAGTTATGAGTATTTTTACTGGAATATTAAATGAAAAAGTACCATATTCTTCTGCCGAAATAGCTAGGGCGGCTAATATTCCTGTATTAATGGTTTCAAGCTGTAATAAAGGAGGAATTGAAACTGCTGCAGTTAATCTTGCTTCACATGTAAGAATTATGCGAAAATTTGGTATTAATGTTCCGGGGGTTATTTTAAATAGAGTATACAACTTAGAAATATTCCATAGGGCTTGCCAGATATTTAAAAATGATAATAATTTGGAAATGATTGGAAAAGTTCCCAAAGTTAAAATGAATAAAAGAGGGAACACTCCTGAAGTGGAGATAAAACTTGAAGATTTCTGTTACATGGCTCTTAAAACAGTGGAAAATCATTTAGAATTGGAAAAAATAATAAAAATGGCGAAAGTACCTGATTTTAAAGGTTATATGGATATGGGATCTATTGAAGAATCATTTTATTTTAAATGATTTTTTTGTTAAATATTTTATCATACTTAAAAATTAAAACATGTTTTTAAACATTCTCCTTATATTAGTTTTTTTAATCTTTCAAATAATTGAGCTGAGGATAGAATGGACTTTAAAACTTGTTCAAATATCATCTAAATTTTCCTTGGATTCATCATTTTCGTAATATTCTTCCCCATTTTGAATTTGTATGCCATCACTACCAATATCATAGGTTAAAAATTGGGTGGGTGTTTTAGTACTCCGCATTTTTATAATATCCATTACACGTTCTCTTCGACCGGTGTATGGATTTTCTCTTCTTACCAATTTAATTGCACCATAAACTGAGAATAATGCTAGTTCATTAAACTCATGTGATGTAGCACTGTCAAGTATTAGTACCGAAGTTATTCCTCTTTGTTTTAGTTCATAAACAAGCAAATCGAACTGGTTTCTAAAATCATAAGGAGTTAATTTTGCGGTGTATCCGCCTAAACTATCAATAATTACTACTTCAGTTTCTGGAGGTATGTCATGCAGAATTTTAGTGAAATTACCTTTCATTGGATCCATATCCATGTTGATTTCGGCTTCGGTAATTCGAGCACGTATGCCTGTGAGTTCAATAAAGGTTAGCAATCCTTTTTCTTCCAGTTCTTGGGTATTCCAACCAAAAGCGTTGGCTTGAACATGTAAATCATAGGAATCTTCTTCTGCAGTTATATAAGCTGTAGAATATCCTTCTTCGCAACTGGTTTTTGCAAACCGAAGACCAAAGATGGTTTTTCCACATCCTGCGTCTCCTGTAATTAACATGGATCTTCCAACAGGAAAACCGCCCAGTGCTTCATCTAATCCTTTGATTCCTATTCCAATTCTATCCATAACGGCACCTCCTAAATAAAAACTTAATTAAGCCAACTTTACGAAATTTACAAATTATTGATTAGATTACACAAGAGTGTTAATATTAATTTGTAATTAATAATATTGATAATCTGTACATATAAATTATATAAAACATTCCATGATTTTTATTTTTCAATTATTATGCTGTGTAATGATTTCATGAGACAATAATAGAAATTAAAAAAGTATTTAATTAAAATATTTTTAACTAAAAAAGGAATAATATATAATTAATTTAAATAGGATTTTTTTTGGGGGGAGGGATATAATTATTTTCCCACATATTCTTTATATGCTGCTATAAGATCTGCACCATTTAAAAAAATCAGGCCATGTTCTTCCGCATACTTTTTAGCATCATTTGTTGTCAAAGATCCACCGGTAATATCATCCATCATTTCACAGCATACGGCCACTTGTGTAAGGCTGGCCATCTCCATAAGGGCGATACTCATTTCGGTGTGGCCTTTTCTTTTAAGAACGTGATTTTTAGCAGCTCTTAAAAGGGTCACATGTCCTGGAGCACGGAATAATTTGCCCAATTCGCCGTGTTTACCATTTTTACACATTAAACCTAGCTCTTTTATGGTAAAAGCACGATCATTATCAGTTATTCCGGTAAATGTTTTTCTGTGATTGAGTGTTATTGAAAAAGCTGATTTTTCATCATAGGGAATATCTGTAGGGGATAATTCATTGAGTATTGGATATTTATTACCTGAAGCTTCCATAATATCCGTCATGAATGGAATTCCTAATTTATCTGAGTTTTCTGATGATATTGGTACACATAA
>JAUXXK010000187.1 GCA_030681145.1 Methanobacteriaceae archaeon
TTATGTGATTGAAGATTATGAATTCGAAAATATTCTTAAGACTCAAGAAATCCAATCAATGATGGATGATTTTCATAAAATTACGAAAATGGGAATTGCGATTGTTGATCTTAAGGGCCATATCATTATTTCCACCACTTGGCAAGATATCTGTACTAAATTTCACCGTTCAAATAAAAATAGCTGTAAAAATTGTATTGAAAGTGACCTCAAACTAACTCAGAATCTGGATTCTGGTGAAATTCGATTATACAAATGTAAAAATAATATGTGGGATATTGCAACACCCCTAACTATTGGTGAAAAGCATATAGGTAATTTATATATGGGGCAGTTCTTTTTTGATGATGAAAAACTTGATGAAAAGGTGTTCGAAGCTCAAGCCGAAAAATTTGGTTTTGATAAAGAAGAATACATGGCAGCATTTAATCGAGTCCCTAAATTAAACCGTGCATTTGTTAAAAGTGCAATTAATTTTTATTCTAAATTTGCGAAAATGATTTCTAATTTAAGTTACAGCAACATCAAGCTTGCAAAATTACTATCTGACTATAAAAAAGCAAAAGATGATCTTCTTGAGAATGAGGAGTTTATGGATAATATTTTCGAAAATATTCCAATTATGATTTTCTTAAAAAGTGCTGAAAAACTTCAATTTGAAAGAGTCAATAAAGTAGCAGAAATTATAATGGGGCATCCTAGAGAAGAATTAATAGGTAAAACTGATTATGATTTTTTCAGCAAAGATGAGGCGGATTTTTTCATAAAAAAAGATATGGAAGCTCTTCAAAAAAAGAAATTAGTGGATATACCATCAGAAACAATTGAATCAGAAAATGCTGGTAAAAGAATACTGCACACCAAAAAAATCCCTATTTTCAACAAAGATGGCAGTCCCCAATATCTTCTAGGCATATCAGAAGATATTACTAGTAGAAAAAAAGCTGAAGAAGCTTTACAAGAGAGCGAGCGAAATTATCGTGAATTGGTGGATAATTCTATGGTAGGAATTTTCAAGACCAATTTAAAAGGGGAAATTTTATTTGCCAATGATTCCATGGTAAAAATATTCCACTACGATAGTGTTGATGATTTAAAAAAATACAATATCATAAAAATATACAAAAATTATGATGATAGGCCGCGGCTTCTACAAAAACTGAAAAAAACAGGTATTGTAAAGGATTATGAGATAGAATCTATTGGTAAGAATGGTAAAGTAGTTAATGTGCTTTTGAGCGCCACTTTAAAAGATGGAATGCTTTCGGGTATGTTTATGGATATAACTGATCGTAAAATGTCTGAATTAAAGTTAAAAGAAAGTGAAATGCGTTATAGGACACTTTACTCCTCTATGAACGAAGGCCTAGCTCTCCATAGAGTAATTTATAATGACGACAATACTCCTATAGACTATAAAATTATGGATGTTAACCCTTCGTATGAAAAAATTGTGGGAATTAAAAAGGAAACAATAGTTGGGAAAAAAGCTTCTGAAATATACCAAACAGGAGAAGCACCTTACTTAGAAATTTATAGTAAAGTGGCTCAAACAGGAAAACCAGAACAATTTGAAACCTTTTTTGAACCCATGAATAAATACTTTAACATATCTATCTTTTCGCCTTCAAAGGGAACCTTTGCTACAGTTTTTGAAGATATAAGTTCCCGTAAAACAGCTGAAAAAGATATTAAATCATCTCTTAAAGAAAAAGAAATACTTCTAAAAGAGATACATCACCGTGTCAAAAACAATATGCAAATTATTTCCAGTTTGCTTAATCTACAAACTCGTTATTTAAATGATGATGTAGCAATTAATGTTTTAAAGGAGAGCCAGAATCGAATAAAGTCCATGGCCATTGTACATCAAAAACTATACGAATCTAATAATCTAACACATATTAAATTCAATGCATATATTAAAAATCTAGTTACTGATTTATTTTATTCATATAATATTCATCAAGACCAAGTAAAACAAACTCTAGATGTGGAGTATGTTAAATTAAACATGGAAACGGCAATTCCCACCGGACTCATAATAAGCGAACTTGTCTCTAACAGTCTAAAACATGCATTTCCAGACGGTAAAAAAGGAGAAATTCAAGTTTCTCTTAAAAAATATGATGATAAATATGAATTAATTATCAGTGACAATGGTATAGGATTACCTGAAAGCATTGATTTTAAAAACATTAATTCACTTGGCCTACAACTAGTCAACAACTTAGTACTCCAAATTGATGGTGAAATCACTCTAGATAAAAGTCAAGGCACAAAATTTAAAATAATTATCTATGAGTTAAAGTACAAAGAAAGTATGTAATATAATCTATTTATAACCATTTGCAACATTCAATATATTTATGGCCACTTTCAACATCCATTATCCCCTAAATAAATTTTAAAGTCTTTTTAATGATTATATAACTAAGTTATATTGATATAAATTAATTTAATATATTTTAAATTAATAAAATGTTTGAATGGAGGAAAAAAATGATTGATGGTTTAGAGATGCCCCCTTTTCTCAGAAAAATCTTTATTTTGACAGTTATCATCATATTTTTGATTGGTTTAAAATTCAGTGCACCATTAATTGCACCAATTTTATTATCTATGTTTTTAACACTAATTATTGTACCATTCATTATGTGGCTAAAAAATAAGGGAATGCCTTATAAAATCGCACATTTGATAACTATCCTAGGATCTTTGATTATTGGATTATTATCAATTGGATTATTATACAACACTTTAAATAATTTAAAAGGAGAAATTCCTAATATTTCCATTAGTTCATCCTCAATTTTGGCAGGTCAAGCAAATATTATCCTTCAAAGTTTGACATCAGCTGTTAATCTCATGAATATGGCTAATATTGTTGAAACCGGGTTTTTTGTTCTTTTGGCAACCATATTTTTAATTAGTGAAGCACCTAATTTTGAAAAGAGGCTTTTAAAAGGATTTAAAAATAATAGTCCTAGCTTAAAACGTATGATTAATTTAGTTAATGAATTTACTATTTATTTCCTAATAAGAGTCAAAGTAAATCTATTTGCAGCAATAGGAATATCTATTATTGTCATTCCATTTGGTATTGACTTCGCTTTACTATGGGGACTTTTAACATTTTTACTTGGATTTATTCCTTATATTGGCCTTATAATTGCCACCATACCACCTATGCTCCTAGCATGGAGCAAATATGGTATACAAGGCGCTTTAGTCATAATAATTTTATTTTCGATAGTTAATACTATTGCAGAAAGTTTCATTTTCCCCAGACAAACAGGTAAAGGGCTAGAACTTTCAATGTATGTGGTTTTTGTTTCATTATTC
>JAUXXK010000203.1 GCA_030681145.1 Methanobacteriaceae archaeon
TAATAATTGAGGATTAATTAAATAAAGCAATTTAATCATTGTTTATTGATTAATGAATAAAATAGTATAAAATATTTAAAATTAATTTTTATATAAAATATTGATTTTTTTTATGAATTATTGTTAATAAAAATAAGTTAATAATGGATTTTATCCATTATTATTTTTTAATTCGAGCAATATCTCCAATGGTTGATCCTTTTAGTGATCCTGCTTTGAATTCTTCACTACTGGTATCTTCCACTTTTTCTATAAGAACTATACCCATAATTTTTTCAATCTTTCTAGCCAGTTTTATATCTGGAGGCATATGTCCTGTTTCTATTCTGGTAACAACTGATACTTTTTCATTAATTTTTGCACCAAAATCTTCACGAGACCATCCTTTTTTCTCTCTAGCCTGTCTAACAATAGTATTGTAATCTTCAAGTAATTCATATGTAGTTTCTCTTCTTCTAGGACGTCTTTGGGGTGTTTTAGCTTTTCGAACTCCTCCTTGCTGCCCTATGGAATGTGTTGGTTTGGAAGGGGGTCTCTGGATTTTACCGAATTTAGAACAGTTTTCGCAAACTTTCATGGCGGATCCATCGATTTTTGTAGTGTTTGGTTGTCCAATAATTTTTTTGCCGCAAATCTCGCATCGCATAATTATACCTTTGTCTTTTATGATTATTTAATTTTTACCTCAATACTTAAATATTACAAAAAACAATGTACTATCAATAAAATTTATAAAGGAGTGTTCTAATCATATGGATAATTCCTCTCAAAGTACATTGAAAAAGATTGAAGATCTTAAAAAAGAAATAAGAATACTTAAAGAAGATAATACAAAAACCAAAAGAAATCTGATGTGGAAAGTCAGAAAACTCGAAAAAGATAAGGTTTTAATCGAAAATGAAAAAATTCGACTGGACCGGGAAGTTAAATCACTTCGAGGAGAAGTAGAAAGGTTCAGGTCACCTCCTTTAGTCATAGCCACAATTACTGAAGTTCTGGATGAGCACCGTATTGCTGTTAAAAGCAGCACCGGCCCTCATTTTGTTATAAATTACTCAAGATTTATTGATGATTCATTACTTGTATCTGGTGCCCGTGTGGCCCTGAATCAACAAACATTCAGTATAGTTGATGTTTTACCATCAGAAAAAGATCCTGTGGTAACTGGTATGGAAGTTGAAGAAAAACCTAATGTCTCATATGAACAGATTGGCGGCTTAGAGGATCAAGTTGTGGAAGTAAAAGAAACAGTGGAGCTTCCACTCAAAAAACCGGAACTATTTGAGAAGATCGGTATTGAACCTCCAAAAGGAGTTCTGCTTTACGGCCCTCCAGGGACAGGAAAGACTTTGCTAGCCAAAGCTGTTGCACATGAGACCAATGCAACTTTTATAAAGATTGTCGCTTCTGAATTTGTCAGAAAATATATTGGTGAAGGAGCACGTCTGGTGAGAGGTGTATTTGAATTAGCCAAAGAAAAATCACCCAGCATAATATTCATTGATGAAATCGATGCAGTAGCAGCCAAAAGATTAAAAAGCTCTACTAGTGGAGATAGGGAAGTTCAAAGAACTCTTATGCAACTTTTGGCAGAACTGGATGGTTTCGAAGCCAGAGGAAATGTAGGAATAGTTGCTGCCACAAACAGGCCGGACATTTTAGATCCTGCTTTACTGCGACCTGGAAGATTTGATCGTTTTATCGAGGTTCCTATACCTAATGAAGATGGTCGCCGAGCAATTCTTAAAATTCACTCTCGCCGAATGTCTTTAGCTGAAGAAGTGGACATAGAACTTTTATCAAATCTGACTGAAGGTGGTTCTGGTGCGGATCTTAAGGCAATATGTACTGAGGCAGGTATGTTCGCTATCCGGGATGAAAGAGATGAAGTAACTATGAACGATTTCATGGATGCTGTTGATAAAATAATTGGTGTAGAAAACGAAGAAGGATATAATAAAGAAGCAGGAGTCATGTTTGGTTAATTAATTAACCATTCTACTTCATTTTATTTTTAATATACATTCTATTAAATTGGGATATTATTTTTGAATTTTTAGCCAGTGATGAACCCTATGAGCTCTGATACGTGATGAATGATGGGCGATCTGAGGCTAAACTCATTTTTACAAGTAAAGTTTATTTATTTTTCAATATTTCATAATCTAAATTAAATTTCAAATAAATCACTTAGCACTGTTTTGGTATTTGTTTTTACAAGCTGAGGAATTTTACCAATAGTCCCGGCATGTTCTCCCACCACCACCATAATTCCCAGAAAGTGCTCCTTAAAATTATCGGCCCGGTCTAGGCAATTTTGAACAGCATCTTGATTAGTAATCCCTT
>JAUXXK010000208.1 GCA_030681145.1 Methanobacteriaceae archaeon
TTATGGACTCTTGGATATTATCCCGACTAAATCAACTGGTCGCAGATAGTACAATTGCCATGGAGGAATATAACTTTTCACAAGTTGTAAATAAAATTCAGAGCTTCATTTGGCATGACTTCTGCGATGAATATATTGAAGCAGTAAAATACAGGCTTTATGGGGATGAAGTTGATATTGAATCTAAACAGGCAGCAAGATACACTTTAAAAACCGTGGTAGAAACTTCTTTAAAAATTTTATCACCTATAACACCTCACTTTACTGAGGAAGTTTATCAACATCTTGGATATGATTCCAGCATACATCAAAGCGTATGGCCCGAAGTTCAATTAGATTTAATCAATCCTGAAATTGAAAAACATGGATCTGTAGGTGTGGAAATTATTGGCGAACTTAGGAGATTCAAATCGTCTTCTAAAATACCTCTAAATGCTAAACTAAAATCTACTACCATTTATACTTCAAATACTGAGGTATATGATGCGGTGGAAAATATGTTAATGGATATTAAGGGAACCATTAACATTGATGAATTGAACCTGGAAACTGGAAAACCCGATACTCAAGAGATTGTAGTAGAAATCATAACTCTTATGAATAAAATCGGTCCTGAATTTAAGGCCGATGCACCTAAAATATTGGGATATTTACAGTCTAAAGATCCCCAAGAAATTGCAGAAAACCTGAAAAATGATGGTGAAATTATAATAGAGGGCCACAAAATAACTGAAGAATACATGACCATGAAAAAAGAATCAGTTGGCAAAACTGGTGAAAAAGTGGAAATAATACATCCCGAAAAAATGGATCTGGTTCTGGAGATTGTTATTAGATAATCTTGATAAAAATTCGATTAAATTGGGGAATATATGGTCGAAATCAATTCCTTTAAAACAATATTCCCTAAAAAATTTTTAATTACATTATTTTCAAAAGTATAAAAGCGTGGAAAAATGGAACTGGTAGTTAAAAAAACCTCTAAAATATCAGGAATGGTTAAAGCACCTCCTTCAAAGAGTTATACTCATAGGGGAGTTATAATTGCATCATTGGCTAGTGGAAAATCTGTTTTAAGTGATCCTTTAAATTCAGAGGATACTATAGCATCGTTGGAGTCCTGCCGAGCATTTGGATGTGATATTCAAAACATGGGAAACAAGTGGACTGTGGAAGGAACAGCCGGCAACCTAAAAACACCAGATAATGTTGTTGATGTAAAAAATTCAGGAACCACCTTACGTTTAATGACTTCAGTAGCAGGTTTAGCGCCGGAATATTCAATATTTACAGGGGACAGCTCACTGAGAACCAGGCCCATGCAATATTTACTCGATGCCCTAGAACCACTGGATGTAAAAGCATTATCCTCTAAAAATAATGGTAAACCTCCTATTATTGTCAAAGGCGGATTAAAAGGTGGAAAAACTTCAATTCCTGGGAATGTTAGCTCTCAATTTATTTCCTCAATTCTTATTGCTGGGGCAATGGCCGATGAAACGGTTCAACTACAAGTTACCGATGAATTTATTTCAAAATCATACGTGGACATGACACGAGATATTATGAAAAAATTTGGTGTCATTGTAGAATATGAATCATCAGAGAGAATATTTACAATTGAACCACAGAAATACATGGCGACTGATTACACCATAGAAGGAGATTATTCCTCTGCATCCTATTTGATAGGTGCTGCTGCCATATCTGAGGGTGAATTAACTATAAAAAACCTCTTTAAAGATTCAAAACAGGGCGATAAATTAATTCTTGATATAGTATCT
>JAUXXK010000211.1 GCA_030681145.1 Methanobacteriaceae archaeon
AAATAATAACTTATAAGATTTGTTTGAGAGTAAATCATTTATTATAACTTTTACCAAAATAAAAGATTCCAATAATAAGCCATAATATAAACATTACCAGACAGAATATAAGCACCGATGTTGATCCAAACTGAAATATGAGAGCAACTGAAGCTGCAGTAAAAATTCCACCGCCAACTACTGGCTCAAAAAAGAGTTGTTTATAGCCAAAACCTTCCAGAGCAGGGGATTCATTATCAGGATCTGATAATTTCATTAAAAGAATTCCAGTGGCAGTCATACCCATTGATTGACCAAAATTACCCGAACCTCTTTCAAACCAGTAATTAGGGAACATAATTGGGGCTAAATACATAAAAGCTGCAATATTCCATATTATTCCCACCAAGGCTAAGATTAAGAATGGTATTAAATTTGCCCCTATAATAGACAAAGAAAGAGTGGCAATAGCACTTACAATCAATACATCCAGTGATAATCCCTGGATTCTCATAATTAAACCCCTATCAAGAGTTCTGTAAATATCAAACCTATCCAAAATTATCTGCAATAAAATACCACCAATCATAGCAAAAGGGAAAAGAGGAATAAATTCTAATAAGTAGGTTCCACTTAAGGGGCCCCAGCTTACACTTTCTATTAGAATCAGTGCTTCTTTAATAACAAAGCCTAATCCTATGGCCACCCCCACATAAGCAAAGTGAAGTGATAAAGGTTCTATAGATTCTGTTCTAGTAGTTAATTTACCAGCCGACTCCCTATTTTCAAATTCAACTATCCCTGCCTGTTCTTTAAGTGATATTTCGCGTTTACTAGTTATTATCTGTGTTTTGCCTTTTTTAACAGCATAATTCATTAATAAAATTCCTAATATTACTCCTGAAATTAAACCTATAGTGGCCAAACCCAGGGCCAGATCCGCCCCTTCAGAAAATCCCAAATTTTGAAAAGTTCCAGCCATTCCTGCAGCAGTGCCGTGCCCACCTTCAAAAGCTATTTCTATTAAAGCTCCCGCCATTGGATTCAATCCAAAGATAGGAGTTAAAATTAATATTGTTATTAATATCCCCAACACATATTGTCCCCAGGCAATAGTCTGTCCGTGTGCAATCTGAGGACCGGCAATGCGCCAAATTTCCTTAATATCTGGCAGCTTTTTTCCGAGAAATAGAGATGCAAAAATAATATTAATAAAAAAACCCGGCAAAACACCCCATACAGTTAAAACATCCAGTGGAAAAATACCATTAGATAAGAAAGTCGTTCCAAATCCCATCCATTTAACTATATTTCCAAGGACTTCAGGACCTAAAAAAAGTGCTAAAAATCCCCCTATGATAGAACTAGGAAGGAAAAGTTTTTGAAGTGAAGGGGACATTACTCTGATCCATTTACCTACCAATAAAATTAATCCCAGAATCAAAAAACTGGCGGCTATCATATTAGGTGACATACAAAGATTCTGTTAAACCTACTATAAAAACAAGAATATATCCATTGATTATCAATAATTAGGTTATTAAACATATGAAAACTAAGCAAAAATAGATAATTTAAAAATTGGGGTGAAAGTTTAAAGAGTTCTATCTTCCTTTATTCGGAGGTAATAGAAATTAATATCTATTCAAAGAATCATAAAATATTGTATTATATTAAAAAAGAGGAGATGTTTAAATGTGGATTTATATCATTATTGCTATAATTGTAATATTAATATTACTAGCTTTCGCAGGCATTTATAACGGCCTTGTAGGTGCAAGAAATAGAGTAAAGAACGCATGGTCCCAAATTGAGGTCCAGCTCAAAAGAAGAGCAGATTTAATTCCCAACCTAGTGGAAACAGTTAAAGGATATGCTGGACATGAAAAAGGCGTATTTGAAAATGTTACCAAAGCAAGGGCAGGGCTATTAAATGCTCAGACAGTGAAAGAAAATCAAGAAGCCAATAATCAATTAACTGAAACCTTGAAAACACTCTTTGCTGTGGCTGAAAATTATCCTGATTTAAAGGCCAGTGCTAATTTCCAAGACTTGCAAGGGAAGTTAAGTGAAACTGAAGACAAGATTGCTTATTCTCGTCAGTTTTACAATGACACCGTTTTAATGTACAATAACAAGTGTCAGATGTTTCCCAGCAACATAGTCGCAGGCATGTTCCATTTCACTGAAGCCGAATTCTTTGAGGCCGAGGAAAGCGCACGTTCTGTTCCAAAAGTGGAATTCTAAATCAAATAATCGAGAATAAAAAAATAAGGTGATATAATTGGATAAAAAACAATTAATCTCCATAACTTTACTTTTTTTAATTTTTATATCCACTCTACCAGCGGTAAGTTTTGCCGAGGATGATCGGAGTTATTCTATCAACCAAGCTGATATAGACCTTTTTGTTCAAGAAAATGGGATGTTGAAGGTTAAAGAAAAATACTACTATTCTTTTTCCGGGACTTATAACGGAGTTTATAGGGATATACCAATAAAACCCGGTGAAAGGATAGAAAATATTAAAATATTGACAGATGGTGCTTATTCTTCGTATCAACTGATTGATAATGGAGATACTCAAAGAATAAAGGTATTTTTATATTCAGATTCACTTAAAACATCGCCCATAACCAGTAGGAATGTGGAGGTTACTATTGAATACGATTTTATCAATGTTATAAAAATTTACAATGATATTGGTGAGCTTCAGTACAAACTGTGGGGTGAAGAATGGGAGGTTGATGTAAACAAAATAAATGCAAACATACACTTGAACTCAAGTGAAGGCGTTAAGTACTGGTTAAACCCCCCATACTTTGTTCAGAAAGATAGTTGGAATGCTTCCACCTTACAAATTGAAACTGGTCCAATATCCACTGGAAACTTTATGGAAGTGAGACTTGCTATACCTTTAGGTCAGTTTAGTAGCCCTATCTTTGCCAGAAGAGTAAATGAAGATGGTCTGGCCACAATGGAAAAAATACAGCAAGACTATCAGAATGAAATAAACTTTAAAACCTTTCTTTATAGCATACTTGCAGTTTTAATGCTCCTTAGTATTATCATTCCTGTATTAATTTATTTAAAATATGGTCGAGAACCAAAAAGTAATTATAATGCAGAGTATGAACGTGAGCTTCCCACCAACGACCCTCCGGCCATGATAAATGCATTATCTGGAAAAGGGTTTGGTAAAAATGTGGGAGAACCTAATATGGATGGATTCCAAGCCACTATCATGGACTTAATAAACAGAAAATATTTAACAATAGTAGATGCAGAACCAGATAAAAAAGGTAAAAAATCCATTAACTTAAAAATGAATGAAATTTCCCATGATGATCTTAATAAATTTGAAAAAGACGTAATCCGTTTTTTAAATAATTTTAAGTACGACGGAGTTATCAGTCTAGATAAAATGAAAAAAGATTTAAAAAATCGGGAAAATGCCAAATCTTTCAAGAGTATCTATGATTTATGGAGAGCCGATTTAAAAACTGAGTTTTTAAGTGGGGAAAAATTAAAAAAATTCTTCATCGACACTGGAAATAAATATATGAAACTCTATGGGATTATAGCCGTAATAGTGGCAGGTGTAACTTTCTTTTTATCAATATCTGATACTTTACCAGCCGCCAGTTATATTTTAACGGCTTCTATAGTTCTAGGAGTAGTTGGAATTATATCTCTGGTTTTACCACCTAAGATTGCAGGGCGATGGACTGTCTACGGGGTAGAATACGATGCTAAATGGCAGAACTTCA
>JAUXXK010000212.1 GCA_030681145.1 Methanobacteriaceae archaeon
AATATAAAATAGAATGTGCCCGAACAGAACACAACGTCCTCAATTACTCTTATGCCCTATGCGAAAAAAAGAAACCTCGATTTTTAAAAGATAAAGCCATTGAATTGGGATTAGTGCCCGGGCCGGACTTTAACAGATTACACCAAGGAAAAACAGTGAAAATAGGAGAAAAAGTAATAACCCCCGAACAAGTACTGGGAGAACCTAGGAACGGAATTAAAATTGTTTACTCCGGAGACACACGGCCATGTGATGCTATGGTGAAATTAGCCAGCAATGCAGATATTTTAATCCATGAATCAACTTTTGAAGAAAAAGATAATGATAAAGCCATAAAAACTTGTCATTCAACATCGAAAGATGCAGCAGAAATAGCTGAAAAATCTGGTGCAAAAAAATTAATTCTTACCCATATCAGTACCCGATATAAAAATGCAGATTCCTTTAAAAAATCTGCTCAAAATATATTTAAAAATACAGTTGTTTCCAAAGACTTTATGGTTTTAGAGGTGAAATCTGATGGAAATTAATCCATTATTACAAGATGTGATATTAATATCAATAACCTCCGTGGCTGCGGTTATAATCATCAAATGGGCATCTTATTTACTTAAAAAAACAGGAGAAAGATGGGAAATTGATTTAACAGCCATACATGTCACTCAAGATATTATAAAATACGGTGTTTTTCTTATAGCCTTGAGTTTAATTCTACGTGAAATTGGAATAGACATCACAGGAATCTTCATCAGCTTTGGAATTATTGGTATTGCTATTGGTTTTGCTTCAAGGGATATTATTGCTAATTTCATATCTGGGATGTTAATACTGTTTGATAAAAGTTTTAAAGTTGGGGATACCATTGAAATTTCTAATCACAAAGGACAAGTAAATAAATTAGGTCTTAGAACTACTAACATAACCACTCCAGATAATAGTGTTATTACTATACCTAATTCATCTTTTTCTAAAAATCCTTACGTAAATCATACTTATATGGATCGTAGAAGAGTTGATTTGAATATAACTATACCTTATTCATTTGATTTGGAAAAATTATCCGAGGAAATTATAAAAATAGTTAATGAATTTGAATGGGTTATGGTAAGCCCTAAACCTAATTTAATGTTAATTGAACTTTCTGATGTTGGTGCAAAGGCTAAAATTACAGCTTGGACATCTGATCCCTGGAAAGTAGCTGATTATAGATCTATCATGGCTGAAGAACTAAAAAAGATTCTGGTAACTGAAAATGAGTAAAAATAAAGTTTATTATACGGGTATAATTATAGTGTGTCTAATTTTTTCTCTAGGTCTTGGAATAACTGGATATTATGAATTTCAGAAATTAAAAAATTCAGAGAATACACTAGATAATTATAAATCAGCTCCTGAAAAATTACTGGATCCTGAAACAGATCAAGTCAATGCATACAAAGCCCCAAATTCTCGATTAATTATACCAGAGATTGGTCTGGAAAGTAAAATTCGCTCCGACACAGTAAATGCATATGATTCTGTTTATCATTATGATAAAAGTGTCATGCCCGGACAACCCGGTGAATGTGCTTTTTTGGGCCATAGAACTACATATTCTGCCCCCTTTAGAAAAATAGGAAGTTTAAAAACAGGGGATAAAGTAATTATTAGGGATTTGGCTATTTCTAAGAAATACACTTATGAAGTCAGTTCCAATGGTAAAGATATTCGCTGGGATTATGAAACCAACCCCATCCAGTTTGCACAAAATGGAGAAGCTCGATTAATGCTTATAACTTGTTATCCTCCAGGAAAGAAAACTGCAGCATGGATAACACATTGCAAACTCGTTAAATCAGAAAATATTTAGTATAGAATAAACGTATCAGAGAATTAGATAATAAAAAATAAATAGGTTCTATTTATATAATAATTTAAATTGTATTAAGATAAAAAATAATTATAACATAAAATTATGAATGCTACATAAAAAGCATAG
>JAUXXK010000213.1 GCA_030681145.1 Methanobacteriaceae archaeon
TAATAATAAATCGTTCTAAAGTAATGTGAGATAATTGAAATATTAAAAAAGAACAGAAAACAATGGAAAGAATAGGAATAATTGGAACTAATGGACATTTAAATTTCCGGGGGATATCTGGTTTTTGTTTTCTAAGAATAATAATAGATAATGCTAGGAAAATAAAAGCTGATAGGGTCCCAATATTTACAAGTTCGATAATACTATTTAAGGGGAAAAACGCAGCAATCATAGCAGCTGCAGTCCCTACTATAATAATACAAATAACTGGAGATCTGAAATTTTCATGTAAATGTGAAAATATTTCTGGTAAAAGCCCATCTCGGGACATAGAATAGAAAATTCTGCTTTGTCCAAAAAGACTGGTTAAAAGTACAGAGGTAAGCCCAAAAAGAGCACCAAATGAGACAATGGAAGCAGCCCAATTTATTCCTATACTTTTAAGTGCAAAAGTGACTGGTGCTGGGGTATCTAATAGATTATAGGGAACTATGCCATTTAAAACAGCGGCTACTGCAATATACAATATAGAACTGATAATTAAAGACCCAATGATTCCTATGGGCATGGTTCTTTGAGGGTTTTTAGTTTCTTCTGCAGCAGTTGAAACTGCATCAAATCCTATATATGCAAAAAATACCATGGCTGCGCCTTGCAGTACACCTGAAAATCCAAATGGCATGAATGGATGGTAATTAGCAGGGTTAATATGTCCCAATCCAACAAAAATAAAGAGCAGGATAATTAATATATTAATTAAAACAACAATGGCGTTAAAACGGGTACTTTGCTTTACCCCTAAAATCAGTATTCCAGTTAATAGTAAAATTATAAAAAGTGCAGGCAAATTAATAAGACCAGCTCCGGGTGGTGCACTTATAATTTGAGGTAGAATGATTCCTGCTGAACTAAGTAGACCTACCACATAAGAAGACCAACCTACTGCTACTGCAGATGCAGATATTAAGTATTCATACATTAAGACCCATCCGATCATCCAGGCCCAAATTTCACCCATAGCCACATAAGTATAGGTATAAACACTTCCAGATGCAGGGATCATAGATGCAAACTCTGCATAACAAAGGGCCGTGAAAATACATGCTGTTGCAGACAATATAAAAGATAAAACTAGGGCTGGGCCTGAAGATTTGGCAGATGCAACTCCAGTAACAATGAATATCCCTGCCCCGATTATACAACCTAACCCCATAATTATTAAATTTATAGGACCTATTGTTCTTTTAAGGGTTTTGTCATGATCTTTATTAATGTATAAATCATTAATTGGTTTTTTAGAAAAAATTCTTTTCACAAATTTCACCATTAATTTATTTTGCTGAATCTTTCTCAGGAATAACTGCACTCCTAACAACTGCATCATCCAGTTCATCAAATTCAATTTCAGATTCTTCCTGTTTTTTAGAATTTTTATAGTGTCCATAGACAAAATAAACTACTAAACCCAGTATTAACCAAATAACAAAGAGTTCTATGGTTAAAATAGTGAGCTGACTGATTAAAGCTACACATGCAATAATGGAAGCTATAGGTATTATAGGAACCAGAGGACATGTGAATTTTCTAGGTATATCGGGGTGACTTTTTCGTAAATACAGAATTGATATGGCTAAAAATATAAATGCAGAAAGGGCAGCTATATTTACCAATTCAAATATATCTCCCAGTGGGAAAAATCCGGATACAAATGCAGATATGATTCCTACTATGAGTATACTTATAACAGGAGATTGGAATTTACTGTGCACTTTGCTTAATCTGTTAGGAAGTAATTTATCACGGGACATTGCAAAAATTAGCCGAGGTACAACAAATAGATTAACCAGAATAACTGTGGTTAATCCTGCAATGGCCCCAATAGTTACAATAGTTGTTACCCAATTAGCCCCTACACTTTGTAGGGCCATCATTATTGGTGCGTCACTATGGGCAAACATACTAAAATTTACCATTCCGTTCATTACTCCGGTGACCACGATATAAATTAAAGAACAAATTATTAAAGATCCAATAATTCCTATAGGTAGTGCCCTTTGAGGGTTTTTAGTTTCTTCTGCTGCTGAAGCAATAGTGTCAAATCCGATATATGCAAAAAATACCATAGCTGCGCCTTGAAATATTCCATGAATTCCATGGGGAGCGAAAGGGTGATAATTGGCAGGGTTTATAAAATTAAAACCCACTACTATGAATAAAAGAATAACTGCAAGTTTTATGAAAACAAATAATGCATTGAGACGGGCGCTTTCCTGAGTTCCTCTTATTAATACAGCACTTATTGTAATAATTATTAAAAATGCTGGTAAATTAATTATCCCATTTCCAGATAGAGGAGAAGACGTTAACATTGTGGGAATGACAATACCCATAGATGCTAAAAATCCTACTACATATGAAGACCATCCAATAGCTACAGATGAACCGGCAATAATATATTGGAGTATGCCTACCCATCCTATTATCCAGGCTCCTATTTCACCAATCGTTACCTGAGTATATGTATATATTCCCCCGGTTACAGTGATTATAGATGCCATTTCAGCATAACAAAGAGCT
>JAUXXK010000216.1 GCA_030681145.1 Methanobacteriaceae archaeon
ATAAAGGCTAAAACACGAAAAGAGACTACTAAAGAAGAAAATATTTCTGATAATAAAGATATTCTGCTTGAACCTGAAATGAATTATGAAGATTCAAAAGAGGGGGATGTTTCTAAAACATCAGAATCTACTAAAATTACCAAACCTGAATCTAAAAAACTTATTAAACCCGAAATTT
Source organism: Methanobacteriaceae archaeon (assembly GCA_030681145.1). GTDB lineage: Archaea > Methanobacteriota > Methanobacteria > Methanobacteriales > Methanobacteriaceae > JAUXXK01. The sequence continues at coordinate 179 of JAUXXK010000216.1, forward strand.
TAAACTCTTCAAGACCGTCTAATGATATTTCTGGAGTTATAGACACCCAAAGCATAAAAACTGTGGGTGAAGATGTTAAAAAAAATCCTAGAATAACTCTTTGGTCTTCTCGTTCTGCTGCGGTTTTAAGATATCTTAAAAAAACTCAGCCGGAATTTAGTATTAGCAAAGAGGCATCTAAACTAATTGAAGAAGCGGTTAAAGAGAAATATCCGGAAATATGGGATATTTTTGAGGATTTATAATTTTTAAGTTTGATTATAACTTATAAGTTATAATCTATTTCTATTTTCTATTAAATCAAAAAAATTTACTAGAACTGATTTTTAATTATAATATTAAATAGTAATGAATAATCATTAATAAAAAATCAGCGGTTTTTATTAAAAAATATCCAGTGCTGTTTGATATATTCCTCTCAGTTTAATAAATGGTTCCGCTCTTCTTACTGCCACACCTAATTTTTTTAATTCTTCTAATTTAGTAAATGGTCTTTTTTTACGTATAGCAATAATTTTTTTGGCAGAAATTGTTCCAATGCCTGGGACTCTAATCAGATCATTGTAATGGGCATGATTAATTTCCACAGGGAATATATCCATATTTAAAGCAGCTGAATACTTGGGGTCATTATTAATATCTAAAAGTCCATCTTTTTGAAAAATAATCTCTTTTAAATCAAATTTATATATATTTAAAAGTGCATCGGTTTGATAAAGACGGTTAGCTCTTTTAGGATGAGGTTCATTTTTATTTTCTAAAGGAGTGTCTTCCAAAGCCTGAAAACTACTGAAATAACTTTTTTTGACATCTAATTTATCATAAAGATATTTAATGCGATTTAAGATTTCTTCATCGGTTTCATCAGTAGCTCCCACTATCATCTGTGTGGTTTGGCCGGATGGAGCATAAAGGGGGTTTTTTCTGCGAATATCTTTAATCCATTTCAAACGCAGCATGATATCTTTTTGATAATCTTTTGTACTGGAAAGTTCTGCTAGACCATCAGATGTTGCAGATTCAATATTCACACTCACTCTATTTGCCAAACCCATAGCTCTTTTAATTAGATCTTTAGAAGAACCGGGAAGTATTTTAAGATGTATGTATCCGGAATATCCATGTTCAAGTCTCAAAAGCCTAGCAACTTCAATTACTTTTTCCATAGAAGTATCTATGTCTCCGGAGATACCTGAACTTAAAAATAATCCTTCTACATATTTATTATGATAATAATTTAAAAATACTCTAGTTAATTCTTCAGGGGTCAATTCTATTCTTGTAAAATTCCTTTTACTATTATTAATACAGTATTTACAATCATTACTGCATTTATTTGTCATTAAAACTTTAAATAATGGAATTTGACATCTTCCCGATGCTGAAGTATAATAAATTCCGGGTAAATTAGCCCTTGATTGTTTTTGATGATTTACATAATCACAGAGGTCAAATTGAGCAGTGTCACTTAAGACTTGCATTTTGCGCATAGTATTCATTGAATAATAATTTATTATTATAATATAATTAGTCTTATGGTAGACCAAATGAGAAGTAAAATAATTGGCCATTATTTTATGAAAGAGGTATTGGGAATCAATAAAGAAAATGAAAAGCATGTTTTAATATTTAATTAAAATGTAAAAATTTCATCATATAAAAAAATCTAAAGTAAACATTTATCCTATTTTTATTAAATACTTAAATAAAATGGTGGGTGAGTATAAAATATGAGAATAGTACTGGCTGGCACGGGGAGTGCTGTGGGAAAAACCACGATTTCCACAGGCATTATGAAGGCATTATCTGAAGAAAAAAAAGTTCAACCATTTAAAGTAGGACCGGACTACATTGATCCTACTTATCATACTTTAGCAACGGGCAACAAATCCCGAAATTTAGACTCATTTTTCATGTCGGAAGGCCAAATAAGAGAGGCGTTTGAAAGAGCATTAAATATTTCTAATTCACAAATGGGAATAATTGAGGGAGTTAGAGGTCTTTATGAGGGAATAAGTCCTGTTGGGGATGTAGGAAATACTGCTTCCATTGCAAAAGCACTAGATGCTCCAGTAATATTAATTATAAATGCCCGTAGTCTGGTTAAAAGTGCTGCTGCAATTGTTTTGGGATTTAAAAATTTGGATCCCCAAATAAAAATTGAAGGAGTAATATTAAACATGGTTAAAAACCGCCGGCACTATCTAAAAGCCAAAGAAGCGGTCGAAACTTTGACAAAAACACAAGTTATAGGGGGAATCCCACGAAAAGATTCTTTAACCGTTGAACAAAGACATCTAGGATTGGTACCTGCTGTTGAGAGAGAAAATCTTCTGGGCTTTATTAATAAGTGGGGTCAAGTAGTTCAGGAAAATATTGACTTGGATGCATTAAAAGAGATAATGAAAAGCTCAGGCAAAATCTTTGGGAATAAAGAATCGTTATGGGAAAAACGAAGCACAAAAAAAGTGAAAATTGGTGTTGCATTGGATGAAATATTCTCATTTTATTATCAAGAGAATTTAGAGGCTTTAGAAGATAACAGTGCTGAAATAATTCCATTCAGCCCATATCATGATGAAGAGATTCCGGATGTGGACGCAATATATATTGGTGGAGGATATCCAGAAATATTTTCCAAAGAACTTGAAAATAATCATTCAATGCGCAATTCAATAAAAAAATTCCATTTAGACGAAAGACCCATCTACGGAGAATGTGGAGGATTAATGTATCTCATGGGTTCTATAAATGATCATGAAATGTGTGACGTATTCCACTATCCTTCTTTAATGACTAATAAAGTTCAGGGTCTTAGCTATGTTATTTCAAAAGCTCAAAATGATAATATAATCTCTAAAAAGGGAGATATTTATAGGGGTCATGAATTTCACTATTCAAAAGTTATTG
>JAUXXK010000218.1 GCA_030681145.1 Methanobacteriaceae archaeon
TAAACATTTTACTTACATTTTTTAGTTCGTCCCAAACAAACTTCAAATCATCCCATGGCTTGTTAGCCCATAAGAGGTAAAAACGCATTATATCTGCACCATGAAGTGCTATTACTTCCTCTGGTTCAACTACATTACCCAATGATTTACTCATTTTTCTTCCATCTTCATCCAGAGTGAAACCATGCATTAAAACCTTTTGATAAGGTGTTTTATCCAAAGCAATTACTCCTGTACCTAACTGAGAATAGAACCATCCTCTAGTCTGGTCATGGCCTTCGGTAATAAAGTCATATGGGAACCATTCTTCAAAGAGCTCCTTTTCTTGAGGATAATGAAGGGAAGCCCAACCCGCGACACCTGAATCAATCCAAACGTCAAGAACGTCCGGAGTCCGTTTCATGTTTCCCCCGCATTTACAAGGAATTATTATATCATCGACATGAGGCCTATGGATAAAATCTCCTCGCAGGGTGTTTTCTACGGCTTTTTCTTTAAGTTCGGCCACTGACCCCACCACCGTAATTTCTCCACAGTCTTCACAAGACCAGATAGGTATAGGTATTCCCCAGTATCTTTGTCGAGAAATTGTCCAGTCTCTGGCGTTTTCAACCCAGTTCCTAAATCGGCTTTCTCCTGCCCAGGAAGGCACCCATTTTACTTTGTCCAGTTCACTTAGCATCTGATCTTTTATTTGGGTGACCTTCAAGAACCATTGCTGAGTGGCCAGATAAATAATAGGAGTTTTGCATCTCCAGCAGAAACCATATCGGTGGTTTATAATTTCTGATTTTAAAAGAAATCCATGAGTATCCAGATCATCAATAATACCTTGATCTGCTTCTTTAACAAAGTGACCCTCGTATTTTCCGGCCTCTTCTTTAAATAATCCCGCTTCATCTACTGGGCAAAAGATAGGTAATCCGTATTTTTTTCCAATTTCAAAATCTTCCGGACCGTGGCCAGGAGCTGTATGTACACAACCTGTACCTTCGGTAAGAGTTACGTGGTCTCCAGGAATTATTTTGTGCTCAAAAACTTTTTGTTGGGGTATTTCATCAGTTAAAGGGTGTTTATATGTTTTTCCTTCCAATTCAGATCCTTTTACAATTTTAAGAATTTGGTAGGGCTTTTCTGTTGGTTCTTCACAGCAGCCAGAATCTTGCTGGCCGTTATTTTCGTGCTCCCCATGATCGCAATTGCATCCACTGGCCCCAAATAAAGAATCCACCAAGGCCTCGGCCATTACATAAACCTCATCCCCTACCTTTACATAGGCATAATCAAAATCAGGGTGTACACAAACAGCCATGTTGGCTGGTAGCGTCCAGGGAGTAGTTGTCCAAACTAAAATGAATTCTTTTCCATTTTCAGCTGCTTCATGAGTTTCCAGAGGAAATTTTACATAAATAGAAGGATCATCTTTATTTTCATAGTCAATTTCAGCCATTGCCAGCGCTGTTTCGCATCTAGGACACCATGTGATTACACGCAAATCATTAACCAATAATTCTTTTTCATTAGCTTTTTTTAAAGTCCACCAGCAAGATTCCATGTATTTAGGATCAAATGTAACATAAGGGTTGTCCCAATCCATCCATATTCCTATTTTTTGGAATTGTTCTGTCATTACTGCTTTGTTTTCAACTGCAAATTGGCGGCATTTGCTAACAAAATTTTCGATTCCTATTTCAGTTTCAATTTGCTTTTTGCTTGTAAGGCCTAATAGTCCTTCAACTTTGTGTTCAATGGGCAGTCCATGAGTATCCCATCCAGCCTGCCTGCGAATACTAAAACCATTCATGCTTTTAAATCGCAGATGTGTATCTTTAATAATCTTGTTCCAAGCAGTTCCCAAATGTATACGCCCACTACAGTATGGGGGACCATCTAAAAAAGAATATTTGGGTTTATTTTCCCTTAATTGATTTGTTCTCTTGTAGATATCCCTTTCTTTCCAGAATTTCTGGACTTTTTCTTCTATAATGTTGGATTGATATGACTTTTCTGCCTCCTGGATTGGCATAGAAACTCTCCTTAAATTTTATATTTAAATTCTTAATTATATTAATTATAAATTGATGAAATAATTAGTAATTCATTTAATATCTATTAATTAGATTGGCTGTAATTGTTTATAAATAATTCAACAAAACAAAATTTTTGTTCTGCCAAAAATAGATTAAGAATTATCAATCCTAAAAAGTTAGATTTTTAAAAAAATAGATGAAGAAAATAAATTTAAGATTGGAGAATCCTTCTAAAATCAATTTTTTATGAAAAAAATGTGTTTTTTATTTGGAACCCCAACCCCTTAAAATTAAAGGATGGTCTTCTTAAATAATAGGGCCAATAAATTTCTTCTTTTTAAAGCCTATTTATTATTAGAAGGTCCTTAGTTCACCTTTAACCAACATTTCAGTTATACTGGATATATCCTCAAGCCATGTATTCATTTCATATTCCACTTTTTTCTGCACATCTTCCAATTTATATCCATTATTAACGATTATTTGAGATGATGCTGCTTTAGGTTGGTCAATTGGTTTACCAATTTGACTTAAAAGCATTATATGAACCTGGTTAACACCTTCAACAGAATTTACAATTTCTTCTGCCATTTGATTAGATAAAAGATTATATATTTTACCCACATGGTTTAATGGGTTTTTACCTGAAGTGGCCTCCATAGACATTGGCCTATTAGGAGTTATGAGCCCATTAGCTCTGTTTCCACGACCAACAGAACCATCATCGCCCATTTCTGCAGAAGTTCCAGTGACTGTGAGGTAGTATCCTCTTTCAGAGTCACAATTCGGATCATCAGCAGTATTCACAAATACTTCAAACTCTCTTTCAGTGTTTTTAGCAACCAAATCAGATACTATATTCCTTAAATCAGCTTTAATACTAAGATAATTATCCTTATCATCAACATATTTAGACACCATTGCTGCAGCAACAGTCAGAGTGATTTTATCATTTTCTCTTAGGCCCATGACTTTTATGTCCTCGCCCACAGCAGGATATTTGTTTTTAAATCTTTTAGAATTTAGTAAAGTTTCAGTAGCCATTACTAAATTTTCAGTTTCGGAAAATGGTGCAAACCCTACTCCAAATGATGTATCATTAGATGCAGGCATACCTTCTCTTCTGAAAACATCCACCAAATCTCCAGAACCGTGCCCTATCTTACATTCTACCACTGCAGAGGTCTCTACATCGAGATTTATTATATTTTCCTTTAAATAATCCTTAGCAGCCATTATCGCAATCCGGTCAATCCCAATTTTTTCTCCTTCATATTCTGGAACTCCTCTTCCAGTTAAAAGAATGTCCATAGGCTTGATTATTTGCCCTCCACCGAATTTAGGATCAGATTCCCCTGCAGTAATCTGTACTTCATCTGTATTGTGGTGAAGTATTCCACCAAATTTGTCAATATAAGCATTACATAGAGCACGGCTCACAGACTCGGCAATACCATCACTTATACTATCTGGATGACCTATACCTTTTCTCTCAACAATTTCTATGTCTTGCTCCTCTATGGGAGTTTGGTTGAGTGTTTCTACAATTATGTTCCTCATTTAAATACCTCCCAATTATAAACCATGAATAACTTGAGTTAAAGTAATTAAGCTGGTCTTTCATAATTGGTATTTATAGTAGATATGGTTTTGAATTGATAATATATAAATATGCATATTTAAAAAGTTTGATAAAAATTTCATAACTAATAACAATAATATTAATCATTCTGGATTTAATAGAAATCTAAATTATAATTGATATCCTAGTTAATTAATATACTAATTAATAATAGGTGTTTAAATGAGTCCTAAAATCTTTTTAATCAATAAAAGTAAAAATAAAAATATGGGTAATGTGACCTTTGCAAATAGTTTTTTTTCACGATTTCGTGGTTTAATGCTAAAAAAGGATTTGAAATCAGGACTTGTTCTTAAAATTCCCGCCGGAAGAGGTAAAAAAGGTTCTGCAATACACATGTTCTTTATGAGAATTCCATTAGACATAATATTTGTAGATGAAGATTTAAAAGTAGTTGATTTAACATCTCTAAATCCCTGGAATATTTATACTCCTAAAAATCCTTCTAGATTTGTAATTGAATTGAAGAAAGGATTATTAAAAAATTCTGGGACTGAAGTCGGTGATTTAATGGAATTTAAAAATCTTTAAATTTTTTAAATGCCGATTTGCTATATATTAGTGAACTATAGTATTAAATCTTAATTAGAAAAAAAGGTTCTTAAAAGTGAAAAATAAAAATTAAATTCTTTTTTAATCTCAGACACGGCCATTCCAATCAGCATCTTCCAGTTCTTCAACAAGAAAATCGATTCTTTTTTTCCTCCGCCATGAAAAACTTCCCCAATAATAAATTATGTTCTGAGTTAAATATTGATTTTGTGTTGAAATTTATGATTTTAAAAATAGTAATTAATAGAGTATTAAAAAAAAAGGTCTTTAATATAATTTAAATTATATTTTACAATTGTTTAAAAATATCTCCAGGATTTCTTAAAATTTTAACTTCTTCTAAATGGACTAATTTGTGCGTATTTTCCACATCTAGTTGTCTCATGCGAATAGTGATGATTTTACCACCCGATACAGCATTAAAAGCACATGAATTTTGACATTCTCCACACCCGATACATTTTAAGAGGTTAATTTCAATTCCAGGGATTATAGCACTTGAAGAACATGAAGCAGCAGCTTCACAAGTCTGACAACTTTGGCATTCGTCTAATTCCAGTTTAGAAGGCAACACAGTTTTTACATCCCCTACTTCCATATCAACTGGCACAATAAACGTTTTAACGCCGCCTTTACCTGCTTGAGCCACAGCATTTGTAACAAGTGTATCTGCAATCCCATGTACTATTTTAGATACTGTGTTGGATGTTGTTGGAGAAACAATCAACAGATCATATCGACCCATGGAAAGTCTTCCAGTTACAGGAAAACTGAATTCTTGATCGCTTTCTAAAGCAAGTTCTCGGTAATAACCACCCGTGACGTTTTTTACTCTATCATATAGCCCATACATTTTTAATACTTCTTTTCCAGCCCTAGAAACCATAACAGTGACATCGTGTTCTGAAGAAAGATTTTCTAGTTCATTTACACTATCTAAAAGAAGGTGTCCTGCACCAGTAAAAGCCCAAGCAATTCGCATATTTTTTCCTCAATCAATTATATTGGTTTATACTAAAAATCATATTAAATTGTTCCAAATGAAAAATTTATTCACTAATTTAAACATTTTAATTTAATGTAGAAGATAATATTAATTAATGTTGCGATAGATTAACTGTAGAATAAGATTTCGTTATATCTAAATAAATACACATTATATGAATTTATTATCTTTGAATTTCATTATGCTGTGATTCAAGAATCTAAATATCCATTAAAGACATTTAAAACACTTTAGAGGCAATGTTAGATTAAAATATATAATATTCAAAAAAGTGATTTTTATTCATAAATCCTTCAAGCTGATTTAATACCATGAAAATCTTTTATAACTTATAATTGGTAAACTAGCTAAGTAAAAAGAAATAATGTTTAATTTGAATTTTGATTTATTTTAGGTTAATCCACAGCTTGTACAGTATCCGTTTGCCCAAGAAGTCCCATGGAACGTGTATCGTCCACAACTTGGACAGTTAAGTATTCCGTCATTGTCCCCATATCCACACTCCAGGCATCTGGTTTTTTTATACCATGGATAGTACCCACAATTTTTACATTCTTGTGCAGCAGCTTTAACAGTTTTATCCCCGCTTGATGAAGAATCATCATTATCTTGCACTATCACAGTAGTATTCGGTGTGGTATTGTTGTTATTGTTTTCATTTTCCCATGGTAATGATATTGTGCATCCTGACGACATAATTACCAAGGCAACAATAATCAAAAGAAGTATGTATATTTTCAATACATCTCCCCCCATTTAATTATAAATCCTATTGTAGTAATATTTATTATGTTCGGTAATATTATTTACTTTTTACGATTTCAATTAATTAATATTAAATCTCTATTTAACAATAATAGGGAGAAAATAAAAATAAAATGTAAGCTATTAAATTTCTATGTATTTATATGCCTCATCATTAGAAAAAGAATAGCTTACTCGATTATAATCACCCATAAAGTCCTTTACATCGTTTTTAACATTTTCATTATCTATTACAACTCTTTTTATGTATTCCGCTACTTCACTCATTTGAGACTCTTTCATACCTCTTCGAGTAAGCTCCTGTGTCCCTACTCTGATACCCGACGGATCATCAGATCTGTTAACATCATCCCAAGGTAGTAAATTTTTATTAAGAATAATATTATTGCTTTCTAATCGTTTAGATAGCTCAGCAGCCCTACCAATATCAGAAACATCCATTGCCACTTGGTGAGATTCTGTAAAGTCCAAATCTTCACATAAAACATTGAACCCTCTCTCATATAGATTTTGAGCTAGAGCCTTTGCATTTTTTATAATTTGATTAGCATATTCCTGACCAAATTCCAACATTTCTGCAGTGGCGATTCCTAAGCCAGCTACATGATGGAGGTGATGGTTACTTACTACTCCAGGAAATACAGCTTCATCTATTTTATCCGCTATATCATCATTGCAGAGGATAATACCTCCTTGAGGACCGGGGAATGTTTTATGAGTACTGCCAACCATCATATCTGCGCCTTCTTTTAAAGGATCTTGGAAACATTTACCTGCAATTAATCCTAGTACATGGGCACCATCATACATTACCTTGGCACCTATTTCATCAGCTGCTTCACGGGCTTCTTCTACCGGATGAGGGAATAAAAATAGGCTGCCTCCTAAAAGAACTATTTTAGGTTTTATTTCCAAAATTTGTTTTTTCATGACATCGGCATCAATATTCATAGTTTCTTGGTTAAAAGGATGAGTATAAACTTTTAAACCCCTTATACCTGCTGCACTAACTTTAGCATGAGATATATGGCCCCCATAAGGAACTTCCATTGCCATTAAAGAATCATTTACATTGGCAAATGCAAAAAAACAAGCAAGATTAGCTACAACCCCCGAAGTTGGTTGTACATTAGCGTGTTCTGCATCAAAGAGCTTTTTAGATAGATCTATAGTTAAATTTTCAATGCTGTCGATGTGCTCACAGCCTTCATATAACCGACTACATGGAAGACCTTCAGCATATCTGTGAGATAAATCAGATACCATGGCCTCTTTAACAGCAGAACTAGTAATATTCTCACTTGCAATGAGATTCATACTGTTTTCCATCCAATGATTGTGCTTTTTCATGATATTTCGTATTTTTTGAACGTAATTTTGATTTTCAGACATATTTCATCAGCATCCATAAACTAATCATAATAATAAACATTCACATTTTAATGATAGTGAGATAAGGGATATAAATATTCATATTAAAAAAATTTATTAAATTATTTTAATTTTAAAAATAGTGTTATTGATCACATTTAAAATCATAGTACTCCACATTTATTCTAAATTAGAAATAATGCAATCTAAATTTTAATCAAATACATACGACAATATTTCATCTACTTTTAAGCTCATGTAGTTTTTAGCTCCAACTTAAGCAAAACCGTGTTTTAATAGCCAGACATATAAAAGATACCATATTTATACATATATGGCCTATTACCCACATTTTGGGTTGTCATAGGCATTAGTATGTGAAATTCTTCCGTGATTGGCAGTACACACAATAATCAAATCAGCCTCAAATTCCCCTTGTACTTGATGCAAATAGTACTCAAAAATCCCATTTTCAATTAAGAACATTTCTATGTCTCTTTGACCGCTTGAACATTTTTATGGAAACTTCAAAGTTTAAGAGTTATATTTATTTAAGTCATTGAAGGCTTAAAAATGCATTATTTTAGTTTATACGATATTATGATAAAATTAAACCATATTTTATATATTTAGTCATAATATGCTATTAAAAATCATTAAAGAAAAAACTGGAAATAATAACAATTTAAACAAAAAAAAGAAAATAAAAAATAGTAATGAGAATAAATCTCACACTTATTTTGCTGGTTCATTCATAGCAGCTTCAATTTGAGCCATAATCTGCTCGGTCTTGAAGTGCTGTTGATCCATTGCTCCAGATGGGCATGCTGCTACACAAGTACCGCATCCTTTACATAGAGCTACATTTACATTTACTTGCTCATCTGCTCGCTCTACAGCACCGTATGGGCATAGTTCGAGACAAACTTCGCATCCACCGCAAACATCCAGATCAGTGGTAGCAATAATAGGCTCAATGGCAACTTTTCCTTTGACCATAGGGATAGCTGCTCTAGCAGCAGCACCAGATGCCTGGGCTACAGCGTCAGGAATATCCTTAGGACCTTGTGAAACACCGGCAAGATATACTCCGTCGGTTAATGTGTCAACAGGCCTTAGTTTTGGGTGAGCTTCCATTAAGAAACCGTCAGCAGACTTTGACAAACCAATAGTCTGTCTTAGATCTTCGGATCCTTCAGGAGGTGCTAAACCTACACCTAAAACAACCATATCATAGTCGTATTCGGTTACTTTACCAAGTAATGTATCTTCTCCTCTAACAGTTAGAGTAAGGTCTGAATTCTCAATAACTTCTGCAGGCCTGCCTCTGACGAACTTAATTCCATATTTTTCCTGAGATCGTTTGTAGAACTCTTCGAATCCTTTACCAAATGCCCGAATATCCATGTAGTAGAGAACTACTTCAGTATCTGGCATTTTATCCTTTATTAGCTGAGCGTTCTTCATAGCGTACATACAGCACACACGAGAACAGTAAGGTTTACCGATTTGTTCATCCCTAGAACCAACACAGTGGATAAATGCCACACGTTTTGGTTTTTCACCATCAGATGGTTTGATAACTTTTCCTTCAGTTGGTCCAGATGCGTTGATCTGTCTTTCCAGTTCCATACCAGTAATCACGTTGGTGTGGCTTCCGTAACCATATTCCAACTTTTCAGTTGGGTCATAAGGATCGTAACCTGTGGCTACAATAATGGTACCGAGATCAAGTTCAATTTCTTCTGGTTCTTGGTCGTGTTTAACTGCTCCCCGTTCACAGATCTGATCACAGAGTTTACATTCGATACAGTAATCTTTGTCTATGGTTGCACATAATGGCACAGCTTGTGGGAATGGGATGTATGCAGCTTTTACCATACCAATGCCTTCATCAAAGTAGTTAGGCATTTCGATAGGGCATACTTCCACACAGGAGCCGCACCCAACACATAGTTCTTCATCGATGTATCTTGGTTTTTTCTCTACTTTTACAGTGAAGTTGCCGATGTAACCGTCAACTTCTTTAACTTCTGCATAAGTCATGAGTTCAATATTTTCGTGTTTGCCCACATCCACCATTTTAGGTGCGAGAATACACATGGAACAATCTAGAGTTGGGAATGTCTTGTCAAGTTGACCCATTCTTCCACCAATGGTAGGTTGTTTTTCTACCATGTAGGTTTTGAATCCCATGTCAGCTAAATCAAGTGCAGCTTGGATACCAGCTACTCCTCCACCAATAACCATCGCTTTTTTATTTACATCAACTATTGAAGCTTCTAAAGGTTCTAATAGTCTAGCTTTTGCTACAGCCATTCGAAGTAAATCTTTAGCTTTTTCAGTAGCAGCTTCTGGTTCATTCTGGTGTACCCATGAGTCGTGTTCCCGTATGTTTGCAAATTCAAACAAATAAGGGTTTAGTCCAGCTTCTTCCACAGCTCTCCGGAATGTAGGTTCGTGGAGCCTTGGAGAACAAGCAGCTACAACAACTCTATTTAGTCCTTGTTCTTTAATGTCTTTTTGAATTTCCATTTGTCCTGGGTCAGAACAATAGTATTTGTATTCGTTAGCAATAACCACATTAGGTAAAGTCTTAGCGTATTCTGTTACTGCGGGTATATCTACCACACCACCGATGTTTATACCACAGTGACATACGTAAACACCAACCTTTGGTTCTTCTATGGTTTCTTCTTTCTTTTCTTCTACCATTAAATCACCTTGTACAAGTTGAATTTTATGTCTAATATGAAAATATTTAGGTGATTTTAGGTGTATCACTAACACAAATAAAGCTTTCTATTCATAATTTTGAGTAAAGTTTATATAGGATAATGCAATTTTGTTGTAAAATCCATGTTTAAAGATTTAAAAGCATTATAAAAATAATAAGAATAATGCTAATTGATTTTAACAAGTTTTAATTCTGTTTAATAATATTTAAAAGCTTAAAAAAAATTTTAAGTCTGTAGAAATTACTAAAATAATGTTCGTTTTTTAGATATAATTATCTCTGATATTTACTAAAAAAATAAAAAAAATAAAAAAAATGTTGATATAATTAATCAACAATGCCCTCAGTGGTAATTTTAAATACACTTTCGCCTTCAGGAAGGTGAGGGCTATCCACTAGCCGGGCAATTCTCTTACCAGCCAACCCTTTTTTGAGCCATACTCTGTAAGTAGCTGCGTGACCTAAAACATGCCCACCTATAGCCTTTGTAGGGCTTCCAAAGAACGCATCAGGTCTAGCTTGGACTTGATTAGTAACAAACACTGCAGTGTTGTAAGTATTTGCAATATTTTGCAATGTATGAAGATGTTGGTTCAATTTCTGCTGTCGGGCCGCTAATGATTCCCTACCAATATATTCTGCCCTAAAATGAGCTGTAAGTGAATCAACAATGAGTAAACGAATATTAGTACCGTTTTGAATCAATTCATTAACTTTTTCTGCCATTAATATTTGATGATTGGAGTTAAAAGCCCGAGCAATATGAATTTTTTGTAAAACTTCTTCCAGTTCGAGTTCAAAACCATTAGCAATCTGTTCAATTCTTTCTGGCCTAAAAGTATTTTCAGTATCTATAAAAACACATTCAGCATCCAATCCGCCCTGTTCTGGAGGTAATTGAATAGTGACAGCCAGTTCATGAGAAATTTGGCTCTTCCCCGATCCAAATTCGCCAAAAACTTCAGTGATTGCTTGGGTCTCTATTCCCCCACCGATCAACTCATCGAAAGCCTTGCTTCCAACAGTAATACGGCCAACATCTTTTCTTCGCTCCATTACATCGAAAGCAGTTTCAAAGTCAATTTGTTCAGCTTTTCTAGCTGCTTCAATAACTTTTTCAGCAACACCTTCACCTATTTCGGCTTTTACAGATAATTCTTTTGCTGTGGCTGTGGCCAAACGCATCATGTCGGCAAAACCTGCATCTCGAAGTTTTTGAGCGGTTTTTTCGCCTACATTTGGCAAATCTTCTAATTCTACCATTTTAAGTCTCCCTTGATCTTTAATTTTTATTAAATCATTTTATGCTATTAAATTTAAATATCAGATAATGATCTATATTATGGGGCAAAATATCCATTTTATAAACTATAAATCGAATTTGATAATTTTTTTAGGATTTAAGCGAATTTCTTCATTATATTCATCAAATTTAACATCTCCTATGACAGTGATATGCATTCCATTTAAATCCTCTACCTTATCTTCAAATGCACCTTCATCAGCACTCTTCGTAATTACGTCTGCTACCTCAAGAGTGTTCATTCCCAAAAGTTTTTCTGCTTGTTTTCCAAAGAAAGTTGCTCTAATCTCACCAGTGTCATCAACTATTTTAGCAGGCAACATGAGCAAATATTTTGGTTCATCAGATGTTTCACCACAAAAATCACATACATATTCTTCTTCTACGGATTCCAAACGATTATTACATTTAGGACATCTATAAGATAGTACCCGGCCGCCAAATGTATCACTGAGTTCACCAGTAACTTTTATATTCCTATCTTCATCATTCAGATCTTCAATATTGCATGGTTTATAAATCATCTTTTCCAGTTCTTCAAATGTCGGCAACCCCTCTAAGTCTTTATCTTTAGCAGCGATAATTTGAGTATTTCTTCCAATGCTTAATTCCAAGTTATCGTTACGGAATGTGATTCTTGGATTTTCTATACGCATAGCATCTCCAAAAGTAATAGGAATTTCCGCTTTTTCATCCCATAAAGAAGCTCGAATAGCACCAGTGTCATCTGCAATTTCCATCGATCTTACTATACCAGGACTGCCATCATTTCTTTGAAATTCATTAGGATCCTGAAGATCTATTACCCTACCCACAATTCTGACATTGCGCTCGTCTTCTTCCAGTTCATCGACTTTTTTAGGAGTATAGATCATTTCTTCAAGTTCTTCAAATGACGGAAGACTCTCCATATCTTCTTTAAGAGGATTTAGTATACGGGCAGTCTTTCCAACATTCAAATCAACACTGTAAAGTCCAAGTTTTGTTTTTGCATTTTCAATTCTAATTGCTTCTCCCAGTTTTAAGTTAGTATGGGCTTTTTCATCCCACAAAGATATTTTAACTACTCCGCTTTCATCAGCAATATCTGCAGAAAGTACTTGGCCTACTGTTCCGTCCTCTCTCTGAAATTCTCGAATATCATTAATTGATATTAAACGACCTACCACATCGATTTCTTCGCCCTCATCTTCCATTTCACTGATTCTTCCAATTTTAACGGGTTCTAAGTGTTTTTTATATTCTTGTAAAACTTCCAACAAATTTTCGTCAGAATCTGGATTTATAACGATACTAGTATTCCAGTTAGTGTTCAATCGGTATCCAGAAGGAGAATATTCATCAAATTCAGAATTTCCACCCGTTATTTTTAATAGATCTCCTTTATTAATTTCCAAATTGGTATCATTATTCCACAGAGTTACTCGTATAGATCCAGTATCATCCATTATTTCAATAGATTTGACTGATCCTGCACTACCATTAGAACGCTCAAAAGTTATGGTATCTTGTATTTTAGTTACTATACCCATTACCGTAACATCTTTTACTTCATGAGCATCTCCTATCTTTAAAATAGTTTCTTCGGCTTCAGGAACGTCATAATCGCCCTTAATTATTCTGCCCACCCAGGGGTGTGTTAAAGAAATCTCAGCATTTCTCATTCTACTTTGAGCACCTAATATTTTAATAGTGTCTCCTTCTTGAAGGCCTAATTCTTGTATTAACTCAGTGTCTTTATTCCATAGAGTGTAGGTAATTTTTCCAGTTTCATCTTGAATTTCCATAGAAGCAACTTTACCATCTTTACCATCTTTATCAAATGTTCTAATACTAGGTAATCGTATTATTCTGGCTATTACATTCACTTCTTGATCTTCTTCAATAGTAGCAATAGAAGTAATCTCCTCTTGGTAGGAGGGTAATTTATCATCAGATTCTAATTTTTCCACAGTAGATCTGGGTTGGAGGTGAATTTCTTTTCTTCCTCGATAACCATCTCTAACGGTTACCTTATCAATTTCAACTATATCCCCTTCTTTTATATTTTTCAGAAGTTTTATGTTTTCAGTCCAAAAAACTACCCTTACTTCCTCTGTTTCATCAGCAAGAACTACATTAGCCACTTTACCATTTTTTCCCTTGCGACTAGTGAAAGGTTTTGGATTAGAAACTCTCATAACCCTTCCTTTGATTTTTAAGTTATCCGCCCCTTCCTCCATTTTTGAAATTTTATCCATAGTATGCTCTTTTTTTCCAGATAATGGAGCATTTTTCTCATTAATGAACTCCCCAACAATCATGCGAGCTATATCAATCTCATTCATAAAACTAACATCAGCGTAGTCCTTTTTCATTTCATTCATTCGTTTCAGGAATTCCTCTTCAGATAATTTATCTTCAATTTTCTTGTATTCCTGCTTCATTTCTTCATTCATTCCAATCCCTCACTATAATGATATCCATTATTAATATTATTTATAGAGTTGGTGAGCTTCTGACAAGTAATCTCACTAGGATCACTAGATTTTTACAATACAGAAGTAACACTTTAATAAAAATAGTATTACTAAGTATATATATGTTATTATTTATATTAAATTTAGTAATAATATTTATGAGTGACCTAATAGATTTATCTATTGTTTGATATTTCATAATTAATTTTTGAATATAATCTTAAAAAATTAAACTTAATTTCTGAAACTATTAACTCCAAACTAATAGAGAATCTTTAAATTTTTAAAATATATATATAGTATCACCATAATAAAAAATATCAGAAAATCAGTATACTGATTTTATATTTATTTAGCAAATTTTGAAATGAATCTAAACCCACCATCCCCCAAGTTTAAATATAAAATTTAATTTAAACGGATTTCTTGGTATTTTGAATCAAAAAACTTTTTATTATGTAAATAGTAGCTATTAAAATTGTATGCAATTCAGCACATTAAATCTAAAAATTAACAATTTTAGAAAATCATTTGCCTCTCATTAATTTAATAATAAATAGTAAAGGAGAATTGTAAAATGTCTATGACCATGGCAGAAAAAATACTGGCTAAAGCCGCCGGTAAAAAGGAATCAAGCGCTGGAGAAATTGTTATGGCCAATATTGACGTGGCCATGACTCATGACCTCACAGGACCATTATCAGTGGAGTCTTTTAAAAAAATAGGAGTTCCTAAAGTATGGGATCCAGAAAAAGTTGTTATTGTTTTTGATCATCAAGTCCCTGCAGACTCTCTTGATGCAGCCAATAATCATCTTTTAATGCGCCAGTTTGTAAAAGAACAAGGTATAAATAATTTTTACGATGTTAGAGAAGGAGTATGTCATCAAGTACTTCCTGAAAAGGGCCATGTAGTTCCAGGCGAAGTGATTGTAGGAACTGATTCACATACTTGTACTCATGGTGCGCTTGGAGCATTTTCTACTGGAATAGGATCAACAGACATGGCTATGGTCTTTTCCACAGGTGAACTCTGGTTCAAGGTTCCTGAAACCATCCGGTTTGAAGTTGAAGGAACTTTAAAAGATCATGTTTATGCCAAAGATGTTGTGCTTAACATTATTGGACAAATTGGAGCAGACGGTGCTACATACAAAGCTTGTGAGTTTGCAGGAGAAACTGTAAAGGACATGAATGTCTCTGATAGGATGGTTCTATGTAACATGGCCATTGAAATGGGAGGAAAAACCGGCCTGGTTGAACCCGATGACAAAACTAAGCAATACATCAAAGGGCGTTCAAACAAAACTTATGAAATAATGAAGAGCGATATGGATGCTGAATCACTAAAAACAATGCACATTGATGTTAATCAACTGGAACCACAAATTGCTTGTCCCCACCACGTCGACAATGTAAAACCCATTAGTGACGTTTCTGGAATTGAAATTGACCAGATATTTCTGGGTTCTTGCACCAATGGACGTATAAGTGATTTAAGAACTGCTGCTCAAATATTAAAAGGAAAAACAGTTGCAAACGAAGTTCGTATGCTAGTCATACCTGCTTCTAGAGAAATTTACTCTAAAGCTCTGGATGAGGGACTAATTAACATATTTGTTGATTCTGGTGCATTAGTTACCAACCCCTGCTGTGGTCCTTGCTTAGGAGGTCATGTGGGACTCATAGGGCCTGGTGAAGTGAGTTTATCAACTTCAAATCGTAACTTCAGGGGTAGGCAGGGGAGCCCTGAGGCAGAGGTTTATCTATCTTCCGCAGCAGTAGCAGCATCTTCAGCAATTACGGGCAAAATTACAGATCCCAGAGAAATTTAGTGGTTTATATCTAACTGATATATAATCAAAATAATAATCAATATAACTAAAGAAAAAAGCGGTGTTATTATGGAAGGAAACGTATGGAAGTTTGGAGATGATATTGATACAGATATAATCATACCTGGACGTTATTTAGTAGTTATAGATCCTAAAGAACTTGCTAAACACGTCATGGAAGGTCTAGATCCGGAATTTCATGAAAAAGTTAATGAAGGAGATTTTATTGTGGGGGGGAAAAATTTTGGATGTGGTTCATCTCGTGAACATGCCCCACTTGCATTGAAAGGTGCGGGAATATCCGCAGTTATTGCCGAATCATTTGCCCGTATCTTCTACAGAAACTCTATAAATGTAGGGATACCACTTTTAGAAGCTCCTGGAATATCTAATCACTTGGATACTGGAGATAAAATTGAGATAGATATGGATAAAGGAGTTATACGGAAGTTAAAAAGTGGGGAAGAATATGAATTCCAAAAACTTCCAGAATTCATGCTGGAAATTCTCAATAAGGGAGGTTTAATCCCTTATGTTAAAGAACAGATGAATAAATAATTTTTCCCATTTAATAGTGTATTAAAAAAATTGATTTTGATAAGTGAGATATATCCAAATATCATATAGTTAAATGATAAATTTTATATATTGAAAATTGCTCCTGGTGTTATTATGTACAAAATATCTGTCATACCTGGCGACGGTATAGGAAAAGAAGTAATGGAAGCAACTCTCCATATAATGGAAGCTGTTGACTTAAATTTTGATTATGAATTTACAGATGCTGGTGATGAATACGCTGCAAAAAGTGGAATACCATTATCTGAAGAAACTATTGACATTGTAAGAAGCTCTGATTCTTGTCTGTTTGGAGCTGCTGGCGAAAGTGCAGCTGATGTTATTGTTAAAATGAGGCAAGAATTGAATCTTTACGCAAATCTAAGACCGGTTAAGTCTTATCCCGGAACAAAAAGTTTATTTAGCAATCTAGACTTTGTAATTGTTCGGGAAAACACTGAAGGAATGTATAGTGGAATAGAGGAAGAAACCGAAGAGGGAGCCACGGCTACGAGAATTATTACCCGTAAAGCTTCAGAACGAATATCAAAATTCGGGTTTGAATATGCTGTAAAAACCGGACGAAAAACTGTAACGGCCGTTCACAAAGCTAATGTCCTCAAAAAAACAGATGGGGTTTTCAAAGAAAGCTTCTACAAAATTGCCCAAAACTATCCACAACTTAAATCTAATGATTTTTATGTAGATGCTACAGCCATGTACTTTTTAACCAAGCCAGAAATTTTTGATGTTATTGTCACCACCAACCTTTTTGGAGACATTTTATCAGATGAAGGGGCGGGATTAGTAGGAGGGTTGGGATTAATACCTTCTGCAAATATTGGAGATAAATTAGGATTATTCGAACCTGTTCATGGGTCAGCACCGCTTTTAGCAGGTAAAGGAGTTGCTAACCCGTCAGCCATGATTTTATCAGCAGCTTTGATGCTAAATTATCTTGATGAAGTTGAAGAAGCTAAAAAAATTGAAAAAGCGGTTGTAAAAACACTTGCTGAAGGAAAAATTGTTACTAGAGATATGGGAGGCAATGCTTCCACCATGAAAATGGCCAAAGAAGTAAAAAAGAATTTAGAAAATCTTTAATAATTTAAATAATTTTTTTTTATTTAAAAATCATTTAACAATTGTTAAGTAGTGATAATTAATTCCGTGTTGATTAGAGAACTTATAAATTAAAGAACTTAAATTAATAGAGTGATAATAATAATATTAAAATATATAATTATTCTTATTTAAAACAATGGAGGGAATACAATGAAAACTGATGATGTAAGAGCAGATATTCCCCTTTTAGAAAAATTTATTTATTTAGATGCTGCCAGCACAACACCCACACCGAAACCGGTTGTAGAAGCCATGTGTGATTATTTTTATAATTATAATGCCAATACAGGAAGAGGAGCCTATAAAATTGCAATTAAGGCCACTCAAAAAGTTAAAGACGCTAGATTAAAGGTTGCGAGATTTATTAATGCTAGTCCGGAAGAAATTGTTTTCACTAAAAATACCACCGAAGCCATAAACATTGTGGCCCAAGGACTTAATTTTGAAAAAGGGGATTCCATTGTAGTGCCCAACATAGAACATCACTCTAATTTTTTACCTTGGCTGAATCTTAAAAAAAAAGGAGTTAATATAAAAATAGTAAAAGCAGATTCCTATGGGATAATAGATCCTTCTGTTATTGGAGAAGCAATAGATGAAAGTACACGTTTAGTTGCAGTAACTCATGTTTCCAATGCTTTGGGATCCGTTCAGGACGTTTATGAAATTGGTAATATATCTCATGATAATAATTCATTATATTTGATAGATGCCGCACAATCTGTGGGTCATATGAAAATAGATGTTAAAAAAATGAAAGCTGATTTTGTGGCTTTTCCAGGGCATAAAGGGACATTAGGTCCGGTTGGTACAGGTTTTCTTTATTGTGATCAAGCACAAGCTAAAAACTTAAATTCCTGTGCTTTAGGTGGGGGAACCGTTGCAAATGTTTCTGAAAATGATTTCCAACTAGAATCATTTCCAACTAGATTTGAAGCCGGAACTAAAAACATTGCGGGTTTTATAGGATTAGGTGCTTCAGTAGATTATATTAATCGAATTGGGTTAGAAAAAATAGAAAAACATGGCATTAGGTTAACTAAAGAGCTTTACACTACATTATCTTCAATAAATAATGTAAAATGCTATGGCGATCCCCAAAATATTTATGGTATTGTATCATTTAACATTAATAATATGAATCCCCATGATGTGGCTAAAATTTTGGATGAAATACGTGGAATCTGTGTTAGAAGTGGCCATCATTGTGCCATTCCAGCTATAAAACATATTGGTGCCTATGAACAGGGTGGTACTGTAAGGGCTTCCATCCATTATTACAACACATCTGAAGAAGTTCAAAAATTAGGTGAAACAGTAGAAGAGATTGCAAAAACATTTGGAGTGTAGAGAATATGGATAAAGTGCAAGCAATAGCTCTTTTTATAATATTTCTAATGGTTGGCAGCATGGTTGCATTTGCTGTGTTAATGATTTAAATTATAAACAGTAATAAGATTAAAAAATTATACCTTAATTTAAATTGAAAGTATATTAAAAATAATAATATCTCATAGGGAGGTAGATTAAATGGTTAATGTAAGAATTGGAGCAGTTGTAGCAGAATTTAATTATGATATTACTAACATGATGCTAGAACTTGCTAGAGAACATGCAAAATTTTTAGATTCCGAGATAACCGAAGTAATTACAGTGCCAGGAGTCTTTGACATGCCTCTAGCCATAAAAAAACTTTTAAAGCAGGAAAATATCGATGCAGTTATTACACTGGGAGCAGTTATTGAAGGATCAACAAATCATGATCAGATAGTGGTGCAACATGCCTCTAGGAAAATAGCAGATTTAGCACTCGAATATGACAAACCAGTTTCTCTCGGAATCTCCGGACCAGGTATGACTAGAATAGAAGCACACCAGCGCGTTGAATATGGAAAAAGATCTGTCGAAGCTGTTGTTAAAATGTGTGATAGGCTAAAATGATTTTAAAGATTATATTCAATTTTATATTTTTTAAATCTACTTATTAAGAGCCTATTTAATTATTATTTTTCTTTATCCACTTTGAGAAAGTATTCTTTTAAATATAATATAAATGAATATTTTAAATATATTATATTAAAATAATAAAAACAAATAATAATTCAATAGATTTTAAATTTTTGACCGTTTAGAGGTATTTTAATGGAAATATTAAGTCCCCAAGATCTAAAAGAAAAATTTAATGACCCATGGATCTCCCCTTATCATAAAGTGATTACCATGGTAGATCAAGAATTGGTAGAAATCGTAGAATATCATCCTTGCGTATCTGGTTCACACTGGGTAGTAAATCAATATCAGAGAACAAGTGATCTAATTCTAAAATCATATAGAGATGGGAATAAGCATGTTTTCATAACCAAAACAGGAAAAACTCCTCTGGAATTAAAACCTAGTGTGAATGCTGCCGGTATTGAAGAGGTTGTAGTAGAAGGAGATGAAGTTCGAGTAGTTCACGCGGGGCTGGCCGGGGCTGGTGTGGGGGCAGCTATGTGCCGTGGAATGGCCGAAGGTGTAAAAAGAGTAGAATTATACGATGTTGGTGGAGGATCAAAATTGGGAAAAGCCGCAGTAGTCACACCTCGTATGGAAAAAATTGTACTGGGATTGGATGATACTGATACAAAAGACGAAGGTGCTACATGGACTATGGCCCACAATATGGGTATGGAACTTGCCAAATTTGGTTTTCAATATATAGATCATGTTATTGTACAGTTATATCCTCATAATCCTCATAAAACTCAAAATTGTGTTTCTGTGGCATTAACTTTTGCGGTTAAACCTGGGGAAAAAAATAAATTGATAGAAAAAGCTATCAAAATTCTAAAAGAAAAAACTCTTTCTCAAAAAACGGCCATCGCAGTTTTAGAAGGGATTAATATCCCCTTAACTTTGAGAGAATATGCTGAAAGAACAAAAAAATCCATGATCTATGTAGATGAAGCTGAGAAAGTAGCAAAGGAATTAGGAATTGAACTAATCGAAATTACTGGTTCACAAGGTAAAATAGGAGCTTTAGCAGCATTAGGACTTTATGATGACGTTGAAGAAGCTGTAAAAGTATATTATTAATTCATAAATTATGAAGTTAAAAACCCTTCAATTATTGTATTTAAAAAAATAAAAAGAAGTTAATTCAATGAACCAGTTATATTAAAGTTCAAAAATTTGCCGGAAGATGCTGGAACAAATTTAATATCACTATTAGCTTCATTTTCAATCTGAATTTTTATTTCATGGGTCCCCCAGTATATAAAATACTCTTTTAAGAAGTTTTTTTGAGAAAATTGTATAGTTCTTACTTTTTCACCATTAATGTAAACAGAATAAAAACTATTATTCATTATACCAGAAGTTGTGGCTAATTTTTCATTATCAAGGTAAATATTAACTTGTCGACCAGTTTCTGGGGCATTTTGAATCAAAATACCCTCCTGAAGAGTAATGTTACCTGTTTTTGATCCTTCTATAGGAAGATTTCTCTGGGCATGAACATTATTAAAGATTTTTCGCAGGTTTCCATCTTGTATAACATCTCCTACATTAATATCAAGAATTTTTCTAATCTGTAAAGGTATTCGGATTATATTATTTTCACCAGGCCTAGACTCATCCAGAATATACACACGGCCATTCAAATAAATTTTATCCCCATGTTTTAAACCCAAGGTGTCTAATGCCTCTGCAGATATTCTTATAATAGTATTCTCATTTTCCAGAGCGCTATCAACAGTATATGGGCCCCTAACATCAAAAGTTCTATTATCTGAAGAATTTTTCCAGATTATGAGGTTTCCAGAGTTTGGTTCTATAGATATTTTACCATCATCCACATTTACTGCTCCTAAAAGGGTGGAAAGCATAGCAATCAAAATAATACCAGACACAAGTATAGGAAAATGCATATAAGTAAATGATTTTAAAGATTTTGTGCGTCCTTCCTGTCTTACCATTGTGTTTAAAGATCTTTTTATTAATTTAAATATGTAATATATTGCCATTAGCATCCCAACAATGGCGGTAATTATCCAAATAGTGGGAGGTATAATACGAATAAAAAATACTCCAAAAACACCAAGAGATGCCAATGAAAGGCCCAATATTCCCATACGAATATATTTTCCCATAGAATCCATCATGGTTACCCGCCCATATTCCATGGCCCTATCCACAATGGTACGTACCACTTCATTAGCCACCAAATTAAGATCTGTCAAACTGGACATTTGATGTTTAATGTGTCCTATGTCCACTTCTTTAATATTTAGTCCATGTACATCTGCATCTAGTACAATTCCTACATCTACCCCATAATCCTCTTCAAACCGAATTTTATTTAAAGAAGACCTTTTAGCCGCGAATTGGCCGCTTAATGGTTGATCAAACTTAATTTCAGGAAAGAAGAAGTTTAAAAGAGGTTTTGCTGTTAATTCTGTTACTCTGCCAGCTTCTCTTTTAAATTTGGTCTTGGTAATGTCTGCTTTGCCCTCCAAAATAGGTTTTATAATATTATCCACCTGATTAATAGTTAAATTTTGCAAATCCGCGTCTATAAAAACCACTATATCTCCTTTTGAATGTTTAAAGCCGGTTTTAAGGGCAGCACCTTTTCCTTGATTGGTAGTATGTCTAATAATACTAGCTCCGGACATCTTTGCTTTTTCATATGTATTATCTGATGAACCATCATCTACTACCAGAACTTCATGTACATATTTACAAGAAAGTGCAGTTTTTACTACATGACCCACAGTTTTTTCCTCGTTATATGCAGGTATAACTACTGAAACATGTAATGGGTTCTTGGAATCACTTTTTTTTATAGTAGCTAGTAGGAATATAATTATAATAATCAACCAATACAAATTTTGCACCTCATCTCAAAAATCATTAATGATATTTTTATCCCTAAAATAGATTTGTGGTTCATGATCTTGAATCTATGTGAATAATTAATTAATTTATAAAATTTTTATTATTTTAAT
>JAUXXK010000220.1 GCA_030681145.1 Methanobacteriaceae archaeon
ATGTATATCTTTTATAATAATCATTACAAACAAGAAAATTCTATAATAACTACATTATTTACATATATAGGAATTGGCTTGATATTTGGATTAAAACTAATTTTAAATTTATTAAAAAAATAAATTACTAAAATCGATGAAACCAGTAATATAAAAATAGATGATTTAGAAAATATAGTTCTCAATAACCTATCAATCGTATTGTAATACATATCACCAAAGCATCACGTTTAATTGAGCATTCGTTGATACTTGTAGAATTAGTAATTAATTAACTATTTATTGAATTAATTAGTTTTTGATTCAGTTTTCAATTTTTTAAAAGCTGCCACTTTGTCTGTATCTTTAAGTTCTAAAATACGATCTATTACCCTTTGAGCAGCTTTTCCATCATCATGATTGGCATATTTATCCATGAAAACCTTATATTTATGCCCATACACCTCAGAATCGTATTCTTTTATGTCTTTAATTAATTGTTCAGTTGTTTTTGAAATAGGACCCGGAATTTCATCTAAAACATTAGAATAAAACCCTCTTAACTCATCGCGATACAATTCCAGATCATACATGAAGAAAAGCATTGGCCGATTCAATATACAGTAGTCAAACATAACTGAAGAATAGTCAGTAATTAACATGTCAGAAATCAGATAAAGATTAGAAATATCCTGGTCTGCCTCCAAAGTGTAAACAAAACCTTCATAATCCGCCCAATCAATATCTTCTACAACTAAATAGTGATACTTGACAATTACAGCGTAATCATCAGCAAGTTCTTGCTTCAGTAAGTCAAAATCCATTTTTGTGACAAATTTATAAATGCTTAAGCCATGGAATTGGTCATCTCTCCATGTTGGAGCATATATAATGATTTTTTTATCTTCCGGAATTCCAAGATCCTTTTTTATCTTATTAATGTCCTTTTCATTGTTATTGTTAGTTAAAACATCATTTCTAGGATAACCATAAGTCCATATCTCTTTATAAGGATCTATTTTTTTAGAAAATGCAAATGCGCTTTCAAATATCTCACTGGAGAACTCATTTTGAGAAAGGAGAAAATCCCATTTTCTTGTATCATTGTAAAAATTACATTTATATTCGATTATATTTGCATTACCTGACATGAAAACATCATCCATGTCCAGCCCCAGCTTTTTCAAAGGAGTACCATGCCAAGTTTGTATATAATACCCTTGTTCTCTTTTTTGAATATGTCTAGGATCTCTAGTATCAAATACCCATATTTTAGCCCTGGCAATATAATAATAATAGGCCATGCGGCTTCTTTTCACTTTATTTGCATTCCCCGGGATTTTAGTACTGGTATCCTCTAGAATCCAAACGCAATTCAATTTTTTATCCAGGTCCTGTCTAACCATTTCTTCATAAATGTGTTTAGGATTTCCACTGTAATTACGGCCCATGTTACTTTCGAATAAGATTAAATCATTATCAATAGGT
The DNA here is from genome assembly GCA_030681145.1 of Methanobacteriaceae archaeon. Lineage (GTDB taxonomy): Archaea > Methanobacteriota > Methanobacteria > Methanobacteriales > Methanobacteriaceae > JAUXXK01. The sequence goes on from JAUXXK010000220.1 coordinate 1,468, forward strand.
AGCTTTCTAAAAAAGGCATAGGTCGGCAATATCATGTATTTTTTTACAAAATCATTGAAATTTCGGTTCATAGACATCACATATTAAAAGCAACGATAAACTATTTAAAATTAAAATTAAATTCCCCAAAACAATAGTAATCATTAACAGTTGATCTTTTTCGACCAAGAGCTTCAAAAATATCTTTGTTTTCATTAAAAGCTTTAGTTATGCTAATCTTAAATTAGGATTATTCATTATTGTATCTTTTTTGATATTTCTTCCAACAATTCTCTACTACAAACATATAAACAGACAGAATCTACATTAAAGAATTAAGTTAAGCAATGGCTGTTCCTAACCCACCGGTTCCAATAACTGAAACTTTTAAACTCATTAAACTCCTCAAATGAATTTAAAATAGATGTACATAAATCATTATTTGTATAATCAGAATATGGATAAACTAAGTAAATATTATTTTTTATGTGTTTAATATTTACGATTCTAAAAGAATGATGCATTTGACTAAAATAATACAATAGTTCCTATTAAACATATTAAAATAGTGCTTGATTTATAGATAATAGACATTAAATTTTTATCTATTAAAACAATATAATTAAGGTTTTGTAGAAACCCTTTTTTTTAGTTGATTTGTGTTGTTCTGTAGATGTTGTATATTGTGTTTTTGAGTTTGGTTTCTTTGTTTGATAGTTGTGTGCTTCTGCTGTGGTTTGTGCCGTTGAATTTTCTTTTTATTGTTGAAAATATGCTTTCTATATTGTTTCTTTTTGTGTATATTTTGTGTCGGAATATTGTTGGGCTTTTTAGTCTGTATTGTCCTTTTTTTGCTCTTTTTTTGAGAGGTATTTGGTCAAATGCTTTGAGTTCTTCATTTATGCAATTCTTATTGGTTCTGTGTCATATGCTTTGTCGGCTACTATGTATTGTGGTTTATACTTTTTGATTTGTCTTAATGCGGGTTTTGCAAATTGTGTGTCGTATTTTGGTCCACGTGATGTTTGATAATATAAAATAAGGCGTGTTTTTACGTCTATTGTTAAGTGGTTTTTTATGTAGCTTTTTCTTTCTTTTTGCCGTATTTTTGCATAATATTTGTCTGCATAGTCATTAGTGAAACCAGAGCCGTCTAATGCTATTATATCTGCTTTAATATCGTTTAATGTTAATATTAATTGGTTAATTTCTCTAATTTGTTTTGAAGGTAGTCTTTTAAAAAATTTTTGGATCGTTGTAAAGTGTGGAACCTTTTTTATTCTTAAATATTTCTTAATTATGTCTGATACATCAATAAAATCAATTATTTCACGATATGTTGATTTTGTGTAAATTTTCATTGCTAATATCGTGAATAAAGCATGTTGTGAATATAAATGATTTGAAAAAGCATTAGAATACTTATTTATCGCTATTTTAACATAATAATACGTTCTTTCGATGAATTTCACCAGTTTATTTTCTTTTAATTCACTATTCTTGTTTAAAACACTTTTTAAACGTTGAATATTAGAATTTTTAAAACTAAAATCCAAAAGATTTAACTGCTTTGAAACTCCACTATAAACAGGGGAATAATAGATTTCGCTAATCATAATAATATTATTCCCCTTTCTAATTATAAATACTTTAGCAACCTGTTTTAAAAATATTTAGCTGTAATTTCAAGTGAAAACAGGAAAAACGAAACTTAAAACTAAAAAATTTTTTTTACAAAAAAATATACAAAAAACCTCACCTTCAAATAAAAAAATAAATAAATAATGGTTTCTACAAAGCCATAATTAATATTAATAGTTATTTAATAAAAGGTAATTTTATGATAAAACAAAACCAGAAAATATTCAATATTATCCTAATATC
>JAUXXK010000221.1 GCA_030681145.1 Methanobacteriaceae archaeon
ACATTTTAAGTTTAGAAAGATTAATCTTTCTATGCTATTTTTTTTTAAAAATAAATGTTCATTTTAATAATGGATTATAACCTATTATGATTATTTTTAGTCGATTGTAATTGATTAAAGTGGTTATATTCTTATTATTTGTCAGAATATTCATTAAAATTTTATTATAATTGATATAACATGTCAAATAAAGATATTTGGCTATTATTTGGATTTACACTAATTAAAAAAAATTTTATATTAATATGATCTAAATTTATATTATAGATTTTTAATTTGCAATGGGGTGACTTTTAATGCCAGATTCTAATATTTTAGATAAAAAGAACAAGATCAATAAAAACAGTAAATTAGGGTTTATAATTATGTTTGTGGGTATGATATTTTTCATTGTAAACATATTATTCCTAGGCAATAGTTTTATTGTTGCTATTATTGGAGCTGTTATTTTTATAATCGGACTATCTCTTTTGAGAAAAACTAATACAATGGAATAGTGAATTAAATGGATGATAAAATTAAAGTTGCCATAGGATTTATATTAATTATTTTGGCCATAATATTCTATCTACTTTCCCAAGTATCTCAAACATTGAATAATGTAGGAAATAATCTTTTATTGATTTTATTGGCCATGATAGCTGGTGTTGCAGGGATATTTATAATATCTCGATATTTGCCTAAAATATTATAATTATATATTACTCTTTTTAGTTTTTGGGGGTTGATCTAGTTTTTGCAAGTGTTTTTTGTGAATTATTTGGGGTTTATTTTAGTTTTTGCAAGTGTTTTTCCCTTTTTTGTGAAATTAAAACAGGTCTTAAATTTAGTTAACCGGAATTATTAGTTTTCAATCTTTTTTTATTACAATGGTTTTATTTTAATAAGATATAATTTAAACTAAGAAGGAATAACTAATTATATTATAAATAATTAGAAGTTCTATTTTCAGTAAGATTTTAATGGGTTTTAAGTAAATTTAATTGCATAATAAAATCAAAAACTTAATATTTTGCTGATATCTTAAGATATGTTTTTCAAAATTATAACTGTGATTTAAAAATTTAAAAAAATAATATAGATGATACTAATGGATTTTTCAGCTAATAATATTCTAAATAAGATCAATAAAAGACCTTCCAAGGTTTTTTCTATTATAGTACTCATATTTGCCTTCTTTTTAACTTATTTTCTGGTAATGCTCCAGATAAAGGTGGGAATTGTTTATTGGGACATTTATCTCTATCTAAACAACGCATTGATGTTCGCAGGGATGGGTGAAGGGTACAAAATGCACCTAGCTCCTATGATATCATTTATAACCTCATTATTTTATCG
>JAUXXK010000222.1 GCA_030681145.1 Methanobacteriaceae archaeon
TTTAAAAATAGGGGCGATAAAGATGTTCTTTTGATATCCGATAACTCTACAATTTATCCAGTAGTATTTTACTTGTCTAATCAAAAGGTTCCTGAAGGCCCTTATTATTTAAAAGTTTCAAAATTAGTGAATATAAATAAATATCTTCAAGGAAAATACAATAAAACAGATATAATTAATGATAATGTAGGGTATATGGTAATGAATAAAAATGTTTCAAGCATGCCATTTTCTACAATGGTTTATGAGAATAGTGATTTTAGAATATTTGAATTGGGTTAAATTTATGAGAATAATGATTTTATGATTAAAATAAGCTTTTATTTAGTATTAATATTATTAAAAGGATGGATATAATGAAAAAATTATTTGGAACTTTTGGAGTTAGAAGATTAGCAAACCAAGAATTAAACCCGGAATTCGCATCAAAGCTCGCTGCTGCGTATGGAACTCTGGTTCAGGGAAAAGTAGCTGTTGGAGGAGACACCAGAACATCTACCTCCATGATAAAACATGCAGTCATATCTGGCCTTTTATCTTCTGGATGTGATGTGGTGGATTTAGGAATTTTACCAACTCCTGGAGTTCAGTATGCTGCCCGTAATTATTTTGATGGGGGGGTGATAATAACTGCTTCTCATAACCCTCCACAATACAATGGAATCAAGTTTGTAGATGAAGATGGTATTGGCATTCCTGATGTTATGGAAGAGAAAATTGAAGATATGTTTTTTAATGAAAATCCTAAAAGAGTAGCATGGGATGAAATAGGGGAAGTCACGATAAATGATAGGATAGTGGAGGAGTATCAACAGGAGGCTTTAAAACGGGTGGACCAAGAGGTCATCAAAAAAGCTGGATTAAAAATAGTTGTGGACTGTGGATCTGGAGCCGCTTGTTTCACTGCTCCTTATATCTTTAGAAAACTTGGATGCGATGTTTTAACTTTAAACTGCCAGCCAGACGGATTTTTCCCTGGAAGAGATCCGGAACCTATTAAAGAAAATCTTAAAGAGTTAATTGAAGTGGTTAAGGCCACTGGTGCGGATTTGGGCGTGGCTCATGATGGTGATGCGGATAGAACCATATGTATTGATGAAAATGGTGAGTTTGTATTGGGAGACAAGACTTTTGCACTGGTAGAAAGACAAATGCTTCAGGAAAACAATGGTGGATTAGTAGTAACTACTGTAGCAACGTCTAAAGCTATTTATGATGTGGCGAATGCAAATAATGGGGAAGTTATTGCAACAGCTGTAGGTGACTTATTAGTAGCTAGAAAATTAAAAGAAGAGGATGGATTATTCGGCGGTGAAGAAAACGGTGGCTTAATTTTTCCGGACTTTGTTTATGGTAGGGACGCAGCTCTTTCTGCAGCAAAAATTATAGAAATCATGGCTAAAGAAGATAAACCACTTTCTAAGCTGGTATCCGAATTACCGGTTTATTATTCTGAAAAAATGAAAATTAAATGTCCAGATGATCTTAAAAAAGAAGTTATGGATAAAATAGCAGAAGAAATTGATAATGATCCACAGGGATATGAATTGGACACTACTGATGGGGTTAAAATATTTACAGAGGATGGTTGGGTTATTATACGGCCCTCTGGAACTGAACCAATCTTCAGATGTTTTTCAGAGTCAGATTCTCAGGATAAGGCAAGTAAAATGGCCCAATGGGGCATATCTCTGGTTGAAAAATATTTAAAATAAAAAAACTAAAATATAAATCTCTTTATTTACTTATTTTAAGAATTTCACGCGCCACCCGGAGCCCAAGGGCAGCGGTGAGCAATATTGTAGGCATTCCTTGAGATCTAGGAGCTAGTGAAAGATCTCCCACCCAAAGTCCTTCTGGCAAATAATTAGATCTCATTTGGTCCACATCTGATTTTTTCAAAGGAAATGTTCCACCTAAATGTCCTCCATTGTACATTCCCTGTACATATGGGCCAGAAACACCAGACCCTTCCATTATTTCTCGGGCTTGTGAAATAGCGAAACTTATTTTTTGCTTATCCTCTGGAGAAATTTCTTTTTGAACTTTCCCATTTTCAAAAACAGCACCATCCTCCAGATCTGCCAGTTTAACCATCATACCCACCCGGTCGTTAATGGAAACATTTTTCCAGGGTTTATGGAACCAGTGAGATAATATATCAATATACGGGGATAAAATATAATCCTTTTGCTGGCTGTACCATGTCATAGGAGGTTCTTTAAGCATTTTGGCCCCTGGAAAAACCCCACCTAAAGTTAACACAATATCTGCCCATAAATTATCCCTAGTCGGAATTCCAGAAGCTTTTAATATTTGGGCAGTACCAATCCCTCCTGCTGAGAGAACTACCAGATCGCTATGCATTTTTCGAGAGGTTTTAGATTCTATTTCCACCCCTTTCACTTTCCCGTTTTCCAATAAAACCTTTTTCACTGGCGATTTTGTTTTTAAAATTGCCCCATGCTGCTGTGCATCTTTTAAAAATCTTGTGGAATCCCAACGGGACTGATTAACACACCCCAGTTCACAAAATCCACAAGAAACACATAATGAATTATTCACTCCTTTAGGAGTTTTTTTAGGACCAATACCCATATCGTCGGCAGTTTTGAACATTTTTTTGGTCAACGGACGCCA
>JAUXXK010000026.1 GCA_030681145.1 Methanobacteriaceae archaeon
GCACAAAGCACTCTCTGGGCGGGTTAACGACACCGGCACCAATTTGACCAATCCCTGGCTCCCGATGGGCAATCCCGGTATTGATCACTGGAAGGACGTCAGCTTCCAGAACCTTAAGGATATCTATGCCGGTGGGCGAACCCCGGAAATTCAGGTTAGGAATAGTGAAGTTGTGATTCTCCCCTAGGGTAATTTCATACATGCTGCGGGTAAACTCTAAGGCATCCGTAGGGCTACCGCCTACAAACGTCACGATAGCAGGAGCACTGGCCATGGCAAAACCGCCAATACCACAGGTTTCAGTAATGGTGCTATCTCCCAAATCGGGGTTGGCATCGGCCTCGCTAAACCCAGGGAAGTAAAGACCCTTGACCGGCAGAGCTGGGGCGTTAAACCACTGATCGCCCATTCCACTGACCCGAACACCAAATTCTGTGCCATTCCGAGCCATGGCGGTAACCATGGTCGACCAAGGGATTCCATGGGCCGGGTCGAGGGTGGCTTTGCATGCTGCCATCGAGATGTTTAGATAGAAGTGTTCGTTTCCTCGGATAAACTCCAAGACCCGGCTAATCTGAGCAATGGGATACCCCGTCTTGACCAAAGCGGGCACCAGCTCCCGGAAAAGCAACGCCGTTGCGGCTTTATTGCGGTTGTGGCACTCGTCGCCCATGTGCAGGGCCTGGCTGGTGATATTTCTCAGACCGATTCCGCCCATTAGGCGGATTGCGTCCCGCAAAGGGGGATACAATTCGTCTCGCAGCCACTTCAAGCGCTCCAATACTTCAGCACTAAATGCGCCGAAACGCAGCACCTTGCCCAGCCCTTCATTGATAGAGGCATAGGCCCGGTTACTGAAAGTCCGGTTTTCAACGACATACACGGGCATCGACGGTGACAGCACGCCGGCCATCGGCCCTACCGCCCCGTATTGATGGCAGGGGGAAAAGCCAATCTTGCCCGATGCAGCAAGGTCCTCTGCTGCTACAGGGCTGTCAGCCCAACCTTCGTAGATTATCGCCCCGACAATAGCACCCTTCACCGGGCCACACATCTTTTCCCAGCTTACTGGGGGACCTGCATGCAGCAGGGTTCGCGGCGGAAGGCCAGACATTACTTCACCCGCGAGGCCTATGTCCACAAGGATAGGATCTGCCTGCAAAAGCCGTTCCAGAGCCTGGGCGTTTGCCTCGGATATTTTGTTGCCTGCGAAAGCGAGACTCTCCAATAGCTTCAGGACAGCTTCATCACCTCCAGCCGGGGGCTGCCAGTCCAGGTTAACCACCTCTACCCCTGCCTCTGCCATATCCCGGGCGAAGCTCGGCAGGCCTATATTCAACACCCGGAGCTTGCTGCTAAACAGATTTCTTATCATCCTTCCGCCCTCCCGAGTTGTTGAATTATCGCCTTCGCAAAGGCTACCGCCTGGTAATTGGATGGCAGGACATATACGCCGAGCTTACGCAACCTCTCGACCTGGTCGTCCAGACCCTGGGGATCAGCAGCCGTGCCAGTCACCGAAGCGACTATAACCAACTTGCCTCCCCTATCTGCTGCCAGAGCCATTGCCTTGTTCAACTGCACTGAGATTGCCTCAACCGGTTGACGGTGGGCACCATAGCCCAGCACAAAGTCTAGAAGCAGCACCGCAACCTCTGGATCAGTAGCCTCGACCAGCACTCTCTCCCCGCGAATTGATGGCTCAATCATGGGATGGGGACGTCCCCGGGTAAACTCGTCATCCCCCAGATCAAGAACCGTATGGCCGAAACTCAGTCGGCTGTCCCGCAGGGCCAGTTCTTTGCGGATTGGAGTGTTAGAATATACATCGCCCAAATGACCGTCTAGAGCCAGCAAGGCCTCGTAGCACAGAGTCCCTCCTGTATAAAGGCCACGTAGCCATTTTTGCCCGGGCAACACCCCCTGCACAGCCTCATCAACTAGATCCTGGCTGAAGCCTGTTAAACCGGCGGCCACGCCAACTCTTTCCACCGCTAGCCGGGCCGCTTCTTCTAGGCTGCCAGCAAAGATACCTCCAGCTAACCTGACTGCTTCCCTGTTGCCACCTAGCAAATTGACGATCACAGGTTTTTCAGCCCCAGCCACCATGCTCAGAATCTTCTTTTCGACAGATGGGGCAGGGGGCTTGCCGGTGAGGATTATGACTCGGGTTCCCTCATCTTCCAGCAGAGCCCTAAAGCTTTGGATAAACTGCAGGCCACCTACCGCTTCCTTCAAATCGCGACCACCAGTGCCCAGCCCCTGACTAATGCCACCGTACCAACGATCCACCAGACAGGCAATTTCTTGCAGACCGGTTCCTGCAGCCGCTACCACCCCAATGCTGCCTTGTCGGACCACGTTGGCAAAGGCCAGAGGTGCCCCAGAGATAAAAGCGGTTCCGCAGTCTGGCCCCATCATCAATAGCCCTTTGCGGGCAGCCAACTGCTTAAGTTCTATTTCATGCTCCAGCGATACATTGTCGCTGAACAACATTACATGCATTCCAGATTCTAGAGCCTTGCGTGCCTCACGGGTGGCATATTGCCCCGGAACTGATATTAGGGCTAGGTTTAGATTCGGGTGCAGATCAAGAGCTTCATGGATGGTGCGGGGCAATCTCTCCCTTCCAGGACCTGCCGGTCTCTTCTCACCCTTCAAGCCTTTTTCCAACGCTTCCAATGCCGAGTTCAGGGCCTCCCGACTGCTTGCCTCAACCGCCAAGATTAAGTCTCGAGCGCT
>JAUXXK010000231.1 GCA_030681145.1 Methanobacteriaceae archaeon
GGTTGTTTTGTTCTTCAAAATTCACGGAATCATTTTCTCGGTTGTTTTGTTCTTCAAAATTCACGGAATCATTTTCTCGGTTGTTTTGTTCTTCAACATTCACGGGATTATTTTCTTGGTTGTTTTGTTCTTCAAAATTCACGGAATCCTTAGTATTTTGATTATTCATAGCGCAGCGCCTCGGTTGGTGCTAATTGTGATGCACGATATGCGGGATATATCCCACCAATAATTCCTACTAGGAATGCTATTCCAAATGCCCTTAAAAATAGCTCAATAGAATAAACTGGTTGAATTATGGTACCAAAACTGGAGGAATATGCCAGTACAACATTTACTCCTACAACTCCTACCACAGTACCTACTACTCCGGCCATTAAAGTAAGAACAATGGACTCACCAAGAATCATACCAAGTATTCTACGGCTTCTCCATCCCACAGCTTTTAAAACTCCAATTTCACGGGTTCTATCATAAACTGACATGATCATGGTGTTTATAACTCCTACCCCACCAATGAGTATGGCCAGTAAGGAAATGGCCCAGGTGGCAGTGTCAACATAACCTAATGCGTCATTTACCCGGTTAGCCTGGTCAGCGGCTGTAGTTGTGGATAATTCATTAGGGTATTCATCAGCAACACGGTTACTAACCTCGGTTACATTAGCGTTTTCATTAACTTTTACTGCAATAGAAGATACTTTATTATCATTACCTGTGAGATCCTGTAGTTTATTTATTGAAACGAAAGCCCCACCATCCTGGATGAAATTTCCCGTCTCATATATTCCTGTGATTTTAAATTCCTCTCCGAAAATGTCTATATTATCTCCCACAGTTTTATTTAGACTTTCTGCTGCAATTTTACCTAAAATCATTTCACTGGCATCTGCATTAAACACCGATCCATTTACACTATCGATACCTACCAGACTTAGTTTATTCTTATCAATACCATTGACACTAAACCCACCTCCGGGCCCCATATTTGCCCCTGAAGTATTGGCGGTTGAACGCAAAATCCCTGTTGTTTCATTAACCCCAATAATACTTAAAAGATCCTCAGCCACTGTATCATCAATAACTCCTCCTGATGATTGGAAGCTGTTAGATCCTGTTTTGGTAACGGTAATTTCAGCCGAACCAGCTTTTAATGTTGTTTCTGTAGAAGCCTGAAGGCCGCTTGTCACCAGTCCCAAAGCCACAATGGTAGCAATACCAATGGCTATACCAACAATGGCTAGAGCACTCCTGGTCTTGTTTCTAAAAGGATTTTTTAAAATTAATTCCAAATAATTCATTTTTAAACTCCGTACTAAAAAATATTGTAATCGTCAATTCATGACTAAATAGTCTTATCATGACTTTAATAAAAGTAATTATTTCACAATTAGGTACAAATTGGGTACAATTTCCCTACAAATTAATCATCAAAAATCTGTTTTTCGGGGATCCAAACAAAAAATATCCTAAATGATAATGTCTTAATTATATTATTTGTTTAAAGAGCCATATTAATTTTTATTATATTCATGAAACATTTAATTAAAGTTCTTATAATGCTTAATATCTTTAAAAATTAGTTATAATCATTATTGGCCCAAAAAATCATTAAAATCTCATTTTTTAATATACTGGATATTTTAATACTATTTCTCATGAAAATTATCATAATTTTAGTTGTCTGATGCTCTTACTCAAAGGTAAGATATAGCCATGCCCTATAATATTAATCCCGAAAGTGAGATGATAAAAAATGAAAGTTGAAAAATCACGAGTTCAGGTAAGCACCCAGACCATGAAACTACTGGATAAAAAAATGAGGACGCGAGAATACACCATGAACAAATACGTGGTAATATTAAAGGATAGCACAGACTTTGAAGACAAAGAAGAAGTAAAAATAGTTAAAAGCGATGACTTTGAGAAATTAGGCCGGATTCTTCAAGAACTTCGTGATGATAATAAAATGCTGCAAAAACAGGTAAATGTCCTGGAAGATATCAAGTACAGTAATGAAACACATATCCAGGAACTTAAATCACTCCTAGAAAAGTCCACTAATACAAAGGATGTAATATCTGAAAAAATTAAAAACCTTATTTAATCTCTTTCATTATATTTCCTCTAGAAATAATTATATTCCCTAATTATAATGGAGATATCAATTAATGGATAGATTTTGATTAATAAATGAGTAACTAAAAGATAAATATTTTTTAATTTCCAATTATTAGAGGGTCTTTTTTAAATATTATCAGTTATATAGTCAAATATAACTTTTATTT